>DASTWP010000138.1:0-6509 GCA_035765835.1 Solirubrobacteraceae bacterium | reverse complement strand
CGCGAGCGGCGCGTGCGCAGGGCGACCCGCAAGGCCTGATGCACCGGCAAGGACGCCCCGGGGAGCCGTCGAACCTCGGGGGACCCATGCCGGCGACCGACGACGAGATCCGCGAGAAGTACCTCGAACGGGCGATCCGCGAGCTGAACGCGCTCACCCGCGAGGTGCAGTCCTGCCGACACTGCCCGCGCGGCAACCTGATGCCGGTGCTCGGCTCGGGCCATCCGCAGGCCGACATCCTGCTGCTGAAGTTCGCGCCGGTGGCGAGCGAGGTCGAGGAGGGCGTCGCGTTCTACGGGCGCAGCGGCTCGGCGCTGATGAAGTCGCTCAAGCGCCTGGGCATCGACCCGCTGGCGGTCTACGGCACGCTGTGCGTCAAGTGCCCGGTCGGCGACGCCTCGGTCGCCGACCCCTTGTGCGTGGCGCGCGTGGTCGAGGAGATCGCGATCGTGCAGCCGAAGATGCTCGTCGTGATGGGCGAGGACGCGCTGGCGGTGCTGAACGACCTCGACGTGCCGCTCTCGCGGCCGCTGGACTGGGCCCCCGGCGTCATCCAGCAGCTCACGCCGTCGATCGAGGCGCTGACCGTGCCGAACATCGACGAGGCGCTCGACGAGGAGGCCGCCAAGCGCGAGTTCTGGGCCGCGTTCAAGGTGCTGGGCGAGTGGTACGCGGAGCTTCCGCCGTACTAGGCCTCTACGGGGCCGCGCTCGCATACCTGCTGCTCGCCCCGTCGATCCCCGCGGTCCACGATCCGCAGAGCGCCGCGATGGCCGCCGGCGGCGCGGGGGCGCTGCTGCTCGGCGGGTGCGCTGGGGTGTGCGTGCCGGCCGGCGACAGCCGCTACGTGCTGGTCTTCGCGCTGCTCGGCGCGGCGCTGGTGGTCGGCGGCGCGGATGCGGCGAACGCCGGCGCATGGGTCAGCGTGTTCGAGGCGCTGCTCTACGGGCTGATCGGCGCGGGCTTCGCGCGCGTGCTCGACACCGCCGCGCTGGCGCTGGCGCTGCCGCTCTTCGCGGCGGCCGTGGACGCGGCCACGGTCCTGGGGGGCGGGCCGGGGGCGCTGTCCCAGGCGGCGCCCCCGCGTGGCGACCCGCTGACGCTCGACCTTCCTGCCTGGGGCGGCGGCTCGGTCGGGCACATCGGGATCGTCGACATGGTGTTCCTCGGGGCGTTCGCCGCGTATGCACGGCGCCACGGATTGCGGTTCGGCGCGGCCTGCCTCGGGATGGCGCTGGGGCTCGCCGCCGCGTTCGTCGTGCAGGTCGCCGCCGGGCGGGCGATCCCGGCGCTGCCGTTCCTCGCGGCGGGCATGCTGCTGCCGAACACCGACCGGCTCGGTTCCCTGTTGGGCCGCGCGGTGCGGGGGTAAGGTCCGGGCATGGAGCTCGAAGAGCAGACGCTCGAGCGCGCGGGTGACCGCTGCGAGGAGTGCGGCGCGAAGCTCACGGACGAGGAGCTCGCGGCCGTCATCGAATCCGGTGGCCCGACGCTCTGCGCGATCCACATGGCCGAAGTCGTCCCCGTCGCCGACGAGGACCAGCCGCTCGGCGAAGACGCGGCGTGAGCGCCGAAGCGCGTCATTTCGTGGTCGCATAGCGACCACTGGATGACGAAGCTCTACAGCGTCAGCACGATCTTGCCGACCTTGCCGCCCGCAGCGAAGCGGTCGTAGGCCTCGACGACGCGGTCGAGCGGGAACGTCTCGGCGATCGGGACGCGCAGGAGGCCGCGGTCGAAGAGCGTAAGGACGTGGCGCTCCATCGCTCGCGCGGTGGCGGCCTTCTCCTCGAGCGGGCGGGCGCGCAGCGTGGAGGCGGAGATGCGCCCGCGCTTGCCCATGAGGGCGAGCAGGTTGACCTCGGCCTTCGGGCCCGCGCCGACGCCGATCACCACGATGCGCCCGCCCGTCGCGAGCGCCTTCAGGTTGCCCGGCATGTTCGGCGCGCCGACGAGCTCGAGGATCACGTCGAACGGCCCGCGCTCGTCGAAGCCGTCGGGGGCGATCACCTCGTCGGCGCCGAGCGACGCCACGTCGTCGCGCGCGGCCTCGTTGCGGACCGTCGCCGTGACGTGCGCGCCGGTGGCGCGGCCGAGCTGCACCGCGGCCGTGCCGACGCCGCCTGCGGCCCCGTGGACGAGCAGGCGCTCGCCCGCGGCGAGCCCGGCCTGCGTGAAGAGCGCGTCGTAGGCGGTCGTGAAGACCTCCGGCACGCCGCCGGCGGCAGGCCAGTCGAGCGCCTCCGGGACCGGCATCAGCTGGCGCTCGTGCACGACGCAGAGCTCACCCTGCCCTCCGCCCCCCACGATCGCCATCACGCGATCGCCCTCGGCGAAGCGCGCCGCCCCCGGGCCGAGCCCCGCGACCTCGCCGGCCAGCTCGAGCCCCGGGATGTCCGGCGGCGAGCCGGGCGGCGCCGGGTAGCCGCCCTTGCGCTGGAGCATGTCCGCGCCGTTGAGCCCCGCCGCCCGCACACGCACGAGCACCTCGCCGGCGCCCGGCCGCGGGTCCTCGTGCTCGCGGACCTCGACCTCGCCGTCAGCAATCGTCGCCGCGCGCATGGCCCGGCAGTCTAGGAGCGCGACCGCCGCGGGTACCGTGGCGGGCATGCCATGGCGCCCGCTCGCGATCGCGCTGCTGGCGGCCGGCGTCGCGGCCGGCTGCGGCGGCGGCGCGCAGAGCACGACCGCCGCGCCCGTGCCCGACCACGGCGGCCGACCGCCCGCACGCGCCGCCGTCGCGCAGAACGAGGACTGGCCGCTGTTCGGCATCACGGCCGACCGCGCGAACGCGAGCCGCTCGGCCCGCGGCCTTTCGGCGGGCACCGTCGGCTCGCTGCGCCGCATCCGCCTCCAGCTGCCCGGGACCGTCGACTCCTCGCCGATCTACCTGCATGCGGTCCGCGCCGGCGGCGCGACGCGCGACGTCTTCTTCGTCACCACCACCTACGGCCGCACGCTCGCGCTCGACGCGCGCAACGGCCGCCTCGTCTGGCAGTTCACGCCGCCGGGCATCGGCTCCTGGCAGGGCGGCTACCGGATCACGAACGCGAGCCCGGCGGCCGACCCCGGCCGCCGCTGGGTCTTCGCCGCCTCGCCCGACGGCCTCGTGCACAAGCTGAGCGTCGCCGACGGCCACGAGGCTCGCAGCGGCGGCTGGCCCGTGCGCGTCACGCGCGACCCCACGCACGAGAAGCTCACCTCCTCGTTCAACGTGTCCGGCCGCCTGCTGATCGTGGCGACCGGCGGCTACATCGGTGACGCGCCGCCCTACCAGGGCCACGTCGTGACGATCGATCGCGCGAGCGGCCGCATCGAGGGCGTCTTCAACTCGCTGTGCTCGAACCGCCGGCGGATCATCGCGCCGTCGACGTGCCCGTCCGTGCAGTCGGCGATCTGGTCGCGCAGCGGCGCAGCGGTCGAGCCGCGCACGCACCGGCTGCTGCTGGCCACCGGCAACGGCAGCGACTGGAACGGCCATACCGACTGGCCGAACAGCGCGCTGCTGCTGAGCCCCACCGCGACGCGCCTGCTGGGCCACTGGACCCCGCCGAACGAGGCGGCGCTCAGCGATTCCGACACCGACGTCGGCTCGACCGGGCCCGCGCTGCTCGGCGGCGGGCTGATCGTGCAGTCGGGCAAGGACGCGCGGATCCGCGTGCTGAGCGAGCGCCGCCTGCGCGCCGCGGGCGCGCGGCCGGTCAAGGGCGGCGAGCTGCAGTCCCTGCCCACGCCCGGCGGCCAGGGGATGTTCACGGCGCCCGCGGTCTGGCATCACGGCGGGCGCACGACGATGTTCGCCACGACCGGCGGCGGCACCGCCGCCTACGCGCTGCGCGGCGCGCGCCTGCACGTCGTCTGGCAGAACGGCGACGCCGGGACGAGCCCGGTGGTCGTCGGCTCGCTGCTGCTCGTCCAGGATCCGGGCGGCGGGCTGGACGTCTACCGCGCCGGCTCCGGCCGCCACGTCGCGCGCCTCGACACCGGCGGCGGCCACTGGCAGAGCCCCGTCGTCGGCGGCGGGCGCATCCTCGTCGCGGAGGGCGATGCGAACTCGCACAGCACCAGCGGCAGCGCGAGCCTCTTCGTCCCTTGACAGGCAGGCGTAGCCTGGGACGGTGGGGTCACGCCTCGCCGTCTTGGCGCTGGTCGCAGTCGCACTCACCGCGGGCCTGCTGACTGTCGGCGGCAGCCGCCACGCGCAGGCGGCGGGGGCGACCTGCAGCAGCGTGATGGCGAGCCGCCTGCCCGCCGGGACGCTCGCCCCGGACGGGACGGTGCTGAGCGGATCGAACACCGAGTGGGAGCAGGTCTCGGCCCAGTGCACGCCGGCGGCCGCGACCGTGCAGGTCGTCGTGCCGGACTGTGCCCCGACCTGCGGAGCACACCGCCAGATCGTCGAGTGGTGGGCGCACGCGCCCGGGGACTGCACGCTGAGCCAGACGACCGAGCCGAACGACACGATCACGTGCCCAGGCAAGGCCGACGGGCGGATCTGCATGTACCTGAGGAAGGACCCGGGGCCGGACGTGCCGGTCGCGATCTCGAGCGAGACGCTGCACGTCACCTTCGGCGGCGCCTCGCCGTTCGATGCCACGCCGGCGCTGGACGCCGCCGCGAAGGGCTGCGGTCCCGGCGATCCGCCGGTCAACACCACCGTGCCGGCGATCACGGGCGACGCGATCCCCGGCGGCACGCTGACATGCGACAAGGGCACCTGGTCGGGCGACATGCCCCAGCAGTACACCTATCAATGGTTCAAGAACGGCAGCCTCGTCTCGACCGACCCCACCCACACGCCGACCACGGCCGACGCGGGCGCTGACTTCGTGTGCGAGGTGACGGCCACGAACCCCGAGGGGGACGCGACGAACGCCTTCAGCGGCTCCGTGACCGTTACCGCGCCAGCGACCGGCGGCGCGGGCGGGAGCGGCGGCACGGGCGGCGCGGGCGGCACGCCGAGCGACTTCGTGCTCGCCTTCAACGCGCGCGGATTCGTCGCCGAGGGCCTCGTCAAGCCGCCGGGCACGCGGCCGTTCGTGCACGCCGAGTACCTCTCGCTCCTGCACGTGACCGGCGCCGACTACCCCGGCGGCACGGCGACCGCGACGCTGCCGCCGAACGCCGACAGCGTGACGTTCAACGGCATCCCGATCCTCGCCCCCGTGACCGCGGGCAACGTCCGAACCATCCGGATCACGAATGTCCGCGCGAACACGACCGCGCAGTTCGACGTCGGGATGAACGTGCCGCTCCCGCTGCTCGGGCCAGGCCAGGTCTTCAAGATCCCGGAGTCGCTGGCGATCGGCGCCGGCGCCGATCCGACGCCGCTGGCGAGCGTCGGCCTCACCGGCGCGCTGGTCTACCCCAAAGGCATCTTCGGCCGCCACGAGCCGGCGCGAGCGCCGGTATGGGCCGGCGGCCGGCTGATCGGCCTCGGCGGGACGTTCAGCTCGAACCTCCCGGCGGGGATCGACAACCCGCTCGCGCCGGGGACCGCCGACCCGAACGCGGTGATCAGGCTCGACGTCGCGATTGCCGGCGGCAGGCCCGAAGGACGTGTCCGAGCCGCAGCGACCACGTGCACCTACTACGCAGGCCGCGGCCGCCTGCGGCGCGTCCCACCCCGCCACGGCGGCTGCTTCGACCTGCTCTGGCTCGAGGCGAGGATCAGGCCGTTCTCGCGCGAGTGGTTCTACGGCTTCGACCCCGGCCACCCGCTGCCGGCCGGCACCTGGACGGCCTACATCCGCCCGATCACGCGCGCGGGGATCGGCGACCCGAGCGTGCGCGACCAGTACAAGGCCTCGCCCTACCGGTACGTGTTCGTGTGCCGGCCGAGGACGTGTTGACGCGCGCCGGAGCGGTGCGCCTGTTCGTGCCCCGGTGAGCCTGGGTATGGGAGCGCGCGTGGCGCACGAGGCCGAGATCGAGCTGCGCGTCAACGGCGAGGACGTGCGCGCCCGCGTCGACACGCGCGTCACACTGCTGGACCTGCTGCGCGAGCAGCTCGGGCTGACGGGCTCGAAGAAGGGCTGCGACCACGGCCAGTGCGGCGCCTGCACCGTGCTGATCGACGGGCGCCGCGCGAACGCCTGCCTCGCGCTCGCCGTCGCGCACAGCGGCGCCGAGATCCGCACGATCGAGGGCCTCGCCGACGGCGAGGAACTGCACCCGCTCCAGCGCGCCTTCATCGAGTACGACGCGTTCCAGTGCGGCTACTGCACGCCCGGGCAGATCTGCTCCGCCGTCGCGATGCTCGACGAGGCCGCTGCCGGCTGGCCGAGCGCCGTCACGGCGGACCTCGGCGCCGCGGACGGCGCGCCGCTCTCCGGCGACGAGATCCGCGAGCGGATGAGCGGCAACCTCTGCCGCTGCGGCGCGTACGTGAACATCGTCGCGGCGATCGGCGACGTGGCGCCGTGAAGCCGTTCGCCTACGAGCGCGCGACCGATGGCGCCGGCGCCGTGAGCGCGCTGGCCGCAGGCGGCGGCCGCGCGAAGTACCTC
>DASTWP010000137.1:0-4402 GCA_035765835.1 Solirubrobacteraceae bacterium | reverse complement strand
CGCAGGAAGGCGATCGTCGCGGCGGCGTTCGGCCGCAGCCGCTCGGCGAGGACCGCCAGGCCGAGCACCGCGACGCCGTCGCCGAGCCGGTCCGAGCGCGTCTCGGGCAGCGCGCTCGCGCGGCCCAGCGCGAGCACCCGCCGGCCGCGGGCCGTCGCGTCACGTGCCTGCTCCGAGAGCGAGCCGAGCGAGAACGCCTCTGGTGCGCCGAGCACGAGCGCCCGGCCGCCGGCCTCGATCGCGCCCCAGCGCCTGTCCGACGAGAACGGGACCACGGCGCCGGGCGCCGGCGGGGCGGCGGGCAGCGCGCTCGCCAGCGCGTCGAGCGTCTCGTCGCGCGCCGGCCAGCTCCCCGCGTATCCGCCGAGCGCCTCGCGCAGCTCGGCCTCGTCGCAGCCGGGCGCGGGCACCACGTCGAGCAGGCGCAGCGTGCGCTCGGTGAGCGTGCCGGTCTTGTCGGTGCAGACGACGTCGACGGAGGCGAGCGACTCGACGGCGTTGAGCTGCTGCGCGAGCACGCCGCGGCGCGCCATCCGCAGCGCTGCGACCGCCATCGTCAGGCCGGACAGGAGCAGCAGGCCCTCCGGTACGAGTGACACGACGCCGGCCACGGCCGTCGCCACCGCTTCGTGCAGCGGGCGCGACCGGAGCGCCAGCGCCGTGCCGAGCGCGAGCGCGAGCGGGACCATCACCGCGACCAGCACGATGAGCAGACGGTTGAGCGCGAGCTCGAGCGGCGACCGCGGATGGCGGAACGTCCGCGCCTCGCCGCTGAGCCGGCCCGCGTAGCTGTCGGCGCCCACGGCCTCGACGACGAACGCGCCGCTGCCGTCCACCGCGAAGGAGCCGGAGCGGACGGGGTCGCCGGCACCGCGGCCGACGGGCTCGGACTCGCCCGTGAGCACCGACTCGTCGACGAGCAGCTCGGTGGCCTCGACGAGCCGGCCGTCGCCGACGATGCCGTCGCCGGCCTCGAGGCGGACGAGGTCGCCGGGTACGACGTCCTCGACGCCGATCGTGCGGGCCGAGCCGTCTCGCACCACGACCGCGGTCGGCGCCACGAGGGCGGCGAGGCGGTCGAGCGCACGCTTGGCGCGCAGCTCCTGCGCGATGCCGATCGAGGTGTTGGCGATCAGGATGCCCAGGAACAGCGCGTCGCGCCAGTCGCCGAACGCCAGCGTGAAGGCGCCGGCCACGGTCAGGATCGCGTTGAAGACCGTGAAGGTGTTCGCGAGCACGATGCTGCGCAGCGACCGGCTGCTCGCCGCGCTCGCACGCCGCGGTGCCGCAGCGAGCCGAGCGGCGGCCTCGGTCTCGGTCAGGCCCTGCTCCGCGACGGTCATCGCGCCGGCCTGCGGGCGCATCAGCCGACGGCGCCCACCAGCGCGCCGATGCCGGAGGTGACCGCCATCGCCGCCGTGCCCCAGGCGAGAACGCGGATCGCGGCCCGCGCACGGTGGGCGCCCCCGAGACGCGCGCCGACGCCGCCGAGCAGCGCCAGCGCGGCGAGCGTCGCGGCGATGCACACGGCGATCCGCGAGCCCGCCGGCACGACGGCGACGGCCAGCAGGGGCAGGGCCGCGCCGGCCGAGAACGACAGCGCCGATGTCCACGCCGCCTGTAGGGGCAGGGCGCGGCGGTCCTCGTCGAGGCCGAGCTCGTCGCGCGCGTGGGCCGCAAGCGCGCCGCGCGCCGTGAGCGCGACTGCGACGTCGCGGGCGAGGTCCGCGGCCAGGCCGCGCCGCTGGTAGATGAGCGCGAGCTCGCGCAGCTCGCCCTCGGGATCGTCTGCGAGCTCCCGCTCCTCGACGCGCAGGTCCGCGAGCTCTGTGTCGCGCTGCGAGCTGACCGAGACGTACTCGCCCGCGGCCATCGACAGCGAGCCGGCCGCGAGGCCGGCGATCCCGGCGGTGACGATCGCGGTGCCCGCAGCCCCGGACGCCGCTACGCCGAGCACGAGGCTCGCGGTCGAGACGATCCCGTCGTTGGCGCCCATGACGGCCGCCCGCAGCCAGTTCGACCGGCCGCTCAGATGCAACTCGGAGTGCGACGTCCCGCGGAGCACGCGACGATCATCCCGCCCCCCGCGCTCCGCGCAGGTGCTCCGCGATCGCCGCGGCGAAGGCGTCGATCGCATCCCAATCGCGGAAGTCGCCCTCGGGCGCGTGCAGCGCGCTGACGATCGCCTTCTCGCGCAGCTTCAGGCGCGAGCGGTCCAGACGGCCTGCGAACGTGCGGTGCTCGACGGCGTGCGTCGTCTCGACGAGGCCGGCGACGTCCACTGCGTCTCCCTCGGGCAGCAGGTGGCCGGGCTGGCCGAGCGGCCCGGAGCTGAACAGCCACACCGGCCGGCCCGGGTCCGCCGCATGGTCGTGCGCGACGGCCTGCGCCGCGTCGAGCCAGTGCCCGTAATAGACGGCGCTGCCGATGACGAGCGCGTCGTAGCCGGCGACCGCGCGGACGTCGCCGGCCGGGACGGCCTCGGCCTCGAGGCCGCGCTCGTTGAGGCCGCGCGCGATCGCCTCGGCGATCTCGGTCGTGGCGCCGTATCGGCTCGCGGCGGCCACGAGGACGCGTAGGCGAAGCGCTTCCGGCGCAGGTGGCTGCGCGGCGGCGCTCACGCTCCTCCTGCGCTCTCGGCGAGCGCGCCGGCGCGCGACTCGTCCTGCGTCGCCGGCCGCGGCACGACCACGACCGGGCACGCCGCATGGTGGATCAGCCGGTCTGACGTGCTGCCGAGCACGACGCTGCGCAGCGTGCCCCACCCGCGCGAGCCGGTGACCAGCACGTCGACCTCTTCGGCGAAGGCGTCGAGCACCGCGTACACGGGCCCGATCACGGCCTCGCCCTGCGCGTCGATCCCGGGATCGAGTCCGGCGAGCGCGTCGTCGATCTCGGACTGGGCGCCCGCACGCATCTCCTTCTGGACCTCGTGGATGTCGATGCCGTAGGTGCCGGCGATCGGGGGCGCGGGTCCGAGGACGGCGCGGCGCAGGCGCAACTCGGCGCCGCGCTCGCGCGCGAGCCGCTCTGCCCACTGAAGCGCGCGCTGCGACTCCGGCTTGCCGTCGAAGGCCACGCCGATCGTTGCCGGCGTCGTCCCCGTCCAGCCGCGCGGCGCGATCGCGACGGGGCAGGGCGCGCCGTGCAGCACGTTGCGCCCGACATCTCCGAGCAGGGTGCGGCCGACCGGCCCGCGGTGGGCGGAAGCCACGACGATCAGGTCCGCGTGCCCCTCCGCGGCGAGCTTCGCCAGCGCGTGGGCGGGCGACAGGTCGCCCCTGAGCTCGATGCGCACGTCGTCGCCCAGGCCGGCCTTCTCGCGGACGGCTCGGATCGCGACCTGCGCGTCGTCGCGCAGCGCGTTGCCGTAGCCGATCATCACGAAGCGGCTGGGCGTGGTGTCGTACGGATAGGCGTGGGCGAGCACCAGCTCCGCCTCGAAGGCGAGCGCGCGCGCCAGCGCGATCGCGTCCTGGTCTCCCTCGCGGCCGTCGACGCCGACGATGATCTTCCTGAACATGGGACGAACCTATCGCCGCGGTGGCGCGCCGGCATCGGCACTAGCACCGGGACCGCCATCCGTGTCGTCTACGGATGGACCCGCGCTCCTTCGTGAGAAGGCTCTCAGCAAGCCCTTAGCTTCGCCAAGGGTTCCCGCGGAACCCTGTCTGCCATGTCGCACGGCACCTCCCCTCGCACCCGCGACCTCGCGCTGCGCCGTCTCGCACACGCGCGCCGGGTCGCCATCGCCGCCACGGTGGCGCTGACGATCGCCTTCACGATCGTCGCGGCGCGCGCCTTCCCGGGCCACGCGCGCGCTGGGCAGCGCACGCGTCCCGCCGCCGCGCCGCCGCAGCGCATGGCCCCGCGCACCGAGCACCGCGCCCACCACCGCCACCACCATCACCACCACAGCGCGAGCACGAGCAGCTCGTCCACCTCCGACGACTCGAGCTCGAGCTCCCCGAGCACGCCGCAGGCGCCCGCCCCGGCGCAGACCGCGCCCGTCCAGCCGGCGCCGGCTCCCGCGCCGACGACGCAGGCGCCGGTCGTGACGAGCGGCGGCTCGTGAGCCGCGCCTCGTCCTCGTGGCCCGCGCTCGGCACGACGGCGACCGTCGCCGTGACCGAGCCCGCGATGCTGATCCCGGCGCGCGTCGCGATCGAGCGCGAGCTCGCCGCGATCGACGCCGCCTGCTCGCGCTTCCGCCCCGATTCCGAGCTCGTGTGGCTGAACGCCCGCGGCGGGCGTCCGACGCGCGTCTCGGCGCTGCTGCTCGAGGCCGTCGAGGTCGCGCTGCGGGCGGCGGAGCTGACCGGCGGCGCGGTCGACCCCACGCTCGCCGGCTCGCTCGAGGCCGCGGGCTACGACCGCGACCTCGCAGCGATCCCCGGCGACG
>DASTWP010000136.1:0-5653 GCA_035765835.1 Solirubrobacteraceae bacterium | reverse complement strand
TTGCACGGCTTCGCGCGGCAGAAGGCTCAGGTGGCCGCGGCGCGCACGCGTGCGGCTGACGCGCTCGCCCGCTCGAGCCACGGCGCCGCGCGCAGGCGCTCGAAGGCCGCGCAGGAGTCCGCGCGCAAGGGCTCCGCATCGGCCCCGCGCCCGCACGCCTCGAGCCACTCGGCGTGCTCGAGCCGCACGACGGCGAGCGGGAACGGCGGCTCCAGCGCGCCGAAGAGGCCGACGGCGGCGGCGAACAGCTCGCCGGCCGCCTCCTCGCCCTGCGCCGCCGCGAGGCGGGCGCGGAAGCGAACCGCCTGCGCGCGCAGGAACTGCGGGCAGTCGCCGGGCGCCAGGCGCTCGACGAGCCCGAGCAGCTCCTCCACCTTCGCCAGGTCACGGAGCTCGAGCGCGGCCTCGACCGCGACGCCGAAGGCCTCCTTGACGGCCTCGAACGCGATCCCGAGCCCGCCGCGCGTCGCGAGCGCCGCCTCCGCGCGCGGCAGCGCCTCCGCGGCCTCGCCACCGGCGAGCAGCAGCGCGGCCTCGGCGAAGTTCCCCTGCGCCTGCTCCTGGAGGTCCGCCGAGGACTCGAGCTGCGTGAAGAGCGCCGCGCTGCGGCGCGCGGCGTCGAGCTCGCCCCGGTTCAGCCGCACGGCGACGACCGAGGGCAGCAGCGTCGCGAACGCGATCCGCGCCTGCGCCCAGTCCTCCGCCGGAAGCCCCTCCTCGCGCGCCAGCACCTCGTCCCAGTCGCCCAGCGCGTAGCTCGGGTAGGCGAAGCCCAGGAACGACTGCTCCCAATAGCGATTGCCGACCCGCCGCGCCAGCTCGAGCCCGGCCCGGGCCAGCTCGGCGGCGGCCGAGTAGCCGTCGCGCTGGCTCGTGAGGTCCGCGAAGTTGTAGTAGGCGCGTAGGGCGGCGGAGGGCTTGTCGTGCTCCAGCGCGATCTCGAGCGCGCTGCGCATCAGGGCGCCGCCCTCGAGCTTGCGGCCGCCGTGCGTGGCGAGGACTACGCCCTTGGTGTTGAGCGCCTGCGAGAGCGTCTCGGGCACGTCGAGCGACTCGGCGATCTGGAGCGCCCGCTCCAGCCGCTCGAGCCCGAGCTCGGGCTGGCCGGCGAAGTACATGAAGCGCCCGATCTGGGCGGCGAGGGCCGCGAGGTCCGGATCGGGCTGCTCCTCGGAGAGCAGCGCGAACGCACGGTCCATCGTCTCGAGGCCCTGCTCGATCCGCCCGCGCTCCCAGGAGATCTCCGCGCGGCGGGCGGAGACCCGCGCCGCGGGGTGCGTCGCACCGTCCGCCTCGAAGAGCTCGATCGCGCGGTCGTAGTGCGCCGCCGCCTCGTCTGCTCGCGCGCCCGCGTAGGCCATCGTCCCGGCGCGCTCGTGCAGCTCGGCGCGCACGACGTCGTCGGCCGTCAGCTCGCACGCGCGCTCGTAGGCGCGCTGCGCCTCCGCGTTGGCACCCAGCGACGCGGCCCGCTCGGCCGCCCGCATCAGCATCGCCCGCGCGCTCTCGCGCAGCTCGGGCGCGTCGGGATCCTCCGGCGCGCTGTCGTAAGCGTCGAGGTAGTGCGCCGCGACGACCTCGACGATCTCGTCCTCCTCCGCGCTCCAGACGGCCTCGAGGTGGCGCGCCGCCGCGATGTGCTTCGCCTTGCGCTCGCGACGCGAGATCGTCTCGTAGGCGACGCGCTTGACGATGTCCTGAAGGAACGAGTACTGGCCGCGGTCGGGCGAGCGCGGGTCGGCCTGGACGGTCACGATCTCCTTGCGCAGCAGCGCGCCGAGCAGCGGCTCGAGCGCGGCCTCGTCGAGGCTCGCGAGCGCGGCGAGGCCCTGCTTGGTGAACGTCCTGCCGAGCACGGCCGCGCACTCCACGACACGCCGCTCCGCGGCATCGAGCGCGTCCAGGCGCGCGGCGACGAGCGCGTGCAGCGTCTCCGGCACCTCGAGCGTGTCCACCGCGCCCTGGGGGTGGAAGACGTTGCCCTCGCGCGTGAGGATGCCGCGGTCCAGCAGCATGCGCACGGTCTCGACCGCGTACAGCGGGACACCCTCGGCGCGCTCGAGCATGCGCCGGCAGAGGTCGTCGGGGAGCCCTGGCACGAGGCCGGTCAGCAGGTCGCCCATCGGGCCCTGCGAGAGCGGCTCCAGGTAGAGCGAGCTGAAGCTGCGCTTGCCCGAGCCCCAGCCCGGGCGCTTCTCGGCGAACTCCGGCCGGGCGAGCGCGAGCACGAACAGCGGGTGGCCGCGGGACCAGTCGATCAGGTACTCGAGGAAGTCGAGCAGGCCGGCGTCGGCCCACTGCAAGTCCTCGAAGACGAGGATCGTCGGCGAGTCCTCGGCGAGACGCTCGAACAGGATCCGCCAGGCCGAGAAGAGGTTCTCCTGGTCGCCCGGCGCACCATCGCCGACGCCCAGCAGGTGCGCTAGGCGCGGCTCGACCCACGTGCGCTCCTCGACATCGAGGACGTACTCCTCGAGGGCGAGCCGCAGCTTCGCCCGAGCGGACTCGGGCGGCTCGTCCTCGGCGATGCGGCAACGCATCCGCACCATCTCGGCGAGCGCCCAGTAGGCGACGCCGTCGCCGTAGGAGAGGCAGCGGCCGCGATGCCAGAACGCCTCGCCGGCGAGGCCCTCGATGTACTTCTCGAACTCCCACGCCAGGCGCGACTTGCCGATGCCCGCGACGCCCGTGACGAGCACGAGCTGCGCGCGGTGCTCGTCGGCCGAGCCGTGGAAGAGCTCCTTGACGAGCCGCAGCTCGCGCTCGCGGCCGACGAACGGCGCCTCGAGGCCGCTTGCGCGCAGCGCCCCGCGCGCGCCCGCGACCACGCGCAGCGCGCGCCAGAGCGGCAGCGGCTCGGCCTTGCCCTTGAGCGTGTGCGTGCCGGCGTCGTCGTAGATGACCGCGGCCTCCGAGGCGCGCTTCGTGGCCTCGCCGACGAGCACCCAGCCGGGCTCCGCGGCGCTCTGGATGCGCGAGGCCGTGTTGACGAGGTCGCCGGCGACGAGACCCTGGCCCGCGGCCGCGATGCTGACGGCGGCCTCGCCGCTGAGCACGCCGGCGCGGGCGCGCAGACCCGGGGCGAGCGCGGGCACCGCCGCGACGAGGTCGAGCGCCGCGCGCACCGCGCGCTCGGCGTCGTCCTCCTGGGCCACGGGCGCGCCCCAGACGGCCATCACGGCGTCGCCGATGAACTTCTCGACCGTCCCGCCATAGCGCTCGATCGTGGTGCGCGCCATCTCGAAGTAGCGCGTCAGCAGCTCGCGCGTGTCCTCGGCGTCGCGCGCCTCCGAGGCGGCGGTGAAGCCGACGAGGTCGGCGAACACGACGGCGACCAGGCGCCGCTCCGCGCCGGCCGCCGGCGCGGCGGCGGGCGCGGCCTGCGCGAGGGCCGCGGCGAGCTCGGCGCCGCACTCGAAGCAGAAGCGGCGGCCGGTCTCGTTGGCCACGCCGCACGCCGCGCACACGATCGCGAAGGCTCGCCCGCACTCGCCGCAGAACTTCGCGTCCTCGCGATTCGCAGCGGCGCAGGCGGGGCAGGTGACCACGGCCGCCCGACTCTACCCCCGGGCCGGAGCGGCGCTCAACCGCGCTGTGCGATCGCCGCGGCGTCCTCGAGACGGTCGTCGCCCCAGAACAGCTCGTCGCCGGCCACGACCGTCGGCACGCCGACGACGCCCTGCGCGATCGCGGCCTCGGTCGCGTCCCTCAAGCGCGCCTTGATCTCCTCGCGCTCGACGCCGGCGCGCACCGCGTCCGCAGGGACGCCCGCCTCCTCCGCCGCGCGCGCGACGACCTCGATGTCGCCGAGCGGCTCCCCGCGCGCGAAGAACGCCGCGAACAGCGCCTGCGAGACCTCGCGCAGGCGTCCGTGCTCCTGTGCCACGTAGGCGGCGCGCAGCGGCAGCAGCGAGTAGCTCTCGACCGGCCACCCCTCGCTCCAGACGATCGGCGGCAGGCCGTACTCGGCGGCGCGGCGCTCGCACTCGCGCATGCCGGCCTCGCGCGCCTCGGTGAACGACCACGGGCGCCGGCCGGTCGTGCGCAACAGGAAGCCGAAGGAGATCGGCTCCCACCGCACGCCGTCGCCGAGCACCTCGTCGACCCGCGCCGAGGCGAGGTACGCGTAGGGGGAGTTGAAGTCGTAGAGGAAGCGGGTCACGCGATCGCCGGGACGCCGTCGGGAAGCTGCGCGAGCGCCGCGTCGCGGTCGGCCTCGCTGAACTCCGGGTCCTCGAGCGCGCCGGAGAGGTAGGCGTCGTAGGCGGACAGGTCGAAGTGCCCGTGACCGCAGAGGCCGAACAGGATCACCCGCTCCTCGCCGGCCTCGCGCGCGGCCTCGGCCTCCTCGACGACGGCGCGGATCGCGTGCGCGGGCTCGGGCGCCGGGATCACGCCCTCGCTGCGCGCGAAGCGCAGCGCGGCCTCGAAGGTCTCGTTCTGGCGATACGCGCGCGGCTCGACGAGGCCCGCCTTGACGAGGGCGCAGACGATCGGCGAGTCGCCGTGGTAGCGCAGCCCGCCGGCGTGCACCGGCGGCGGCACGAAGCCGTGCCCGAGCGTGTACATCGGCATCAGCGGGGTGAGGCCCGCGGTGTCGCCGAAGTCGTAGGCGTAGACGCCCTTCGTCAGCGTCGGGCACGCCGCGGGCTCTGCGGCGAGGAAGCGCGTGCGCGCCCCCTCGCGCAGGTTGCGCCGCAGCCACGGGAACGCCAGCCCGCCGAAGTTCGAGCCGCCGCCGACGCACGCGACGACGACATCGGGCTCCTCGCCCGCCATCTCCATCTGCGCGATCGTCTCCTGGCCGATCACCGTCTGGTGCAGCAGCACGTGGTTGAGCACCGAGCCGAGCGCGTAGTTCGTGCCCTCGGCCTGCGCGGCGACCTCGACCGCCTCGCTGATCGCGATCCCGAGCGAGCCCGTCGGCGAGCCGGCGTTCGCGCGGCCCGCCTCGGTGCGATCGCTCGGCGAGCGGTGCACCGTGGCGCCCCACGTCTCCATCATCGAGCGGCGGTAGGGCTTCTGGTCGTAGCTCGAGCCGACCATGAACACCTCGCACTCCAGGCCGAAGAGCGAGCAGGCGAACGCGAGCGAGGAGCCCCACTGCCCGGCGCCCGTCTCGGTCGAGAGCTTGCCGATCCCGGCCTGCGCGTTCTCGTAGGCCTGCGCGATCGCGGTGTTGGGCTTGTGCGAGCCCGCCGGCGAGACGCCCTCGTACTTGTAGTAGATGTGCGCGGGCGTGCCCAGCGCCTGCTCGAGGCGCCGCGCGCGGTACAGCGGCGTCGGGCGCCAGAGCTTGTACGCCTCGCGCACCGGCTCGGGGATCTCGATCTCCGGCAGCGGCGAGACCTCCTGCTCGATCAGCGCCATCGGGAAGATCGGCGTGAGGTCGGGCGGGCCGGCCGGCTCCTTCGTCGCCGGGTTCAGCGGCGGCAGCGGATCGCCCGGCAGGTCCGGCAGCAGGTTGACCCAATGGGTCGGGATGCGGTCCTCGGTGAGGAGGAACTTCGTACGCGCGTCTGAGGCCATGCGCACGATCCTGCCAGACCGGCTGCTCAGTTGAGCGAGGGGTCCATCGGCATCGTCGCGATCAACGCGTACTCCCGCCCCATGCGCCGCAGGACCGCGGCCCACAGCTCGTCCGGGGCGTCCG
>DASTWP010000135.1:0-2066 GCA_035765835.1 Solirubrobacteraceae bacterium | reverse complement strand
ACCTCGCCGTCCTCGGCGCGCGCCTCGACCGCGCCCGCGCAGCCGAAGTTCGTGCTCTCGCCCGCGACGTCCATGTCGTCCTTGACCGCGACCGGCACGCCGAGCAGGGGCAGGCGCTCGCCCGCGGCGAGCCGCCGGTCGGCCTCCTCCGCCTCGGCGAGCGCCGCCTCCGCACGCACGCAGCGGAAGGCGTTCAACGTCTCACGCGTGCGGTCGATGCGGGAGACCGCGAGCTCGACGAGCTCGCGCGCGCTCGCCTCGCGCGCGGCGAGCACGCGCGCCTGCTCGCGCAGGCCGGCGAAGGCGAGGGGTGTCGTCTCGGTCGAGGCCAATGTTCAAGGGGCCGGGCGCAGATGAGGGTACGCCGCCGTGACGCCGCGGAACGTCCACGGCTGCTGCTGCACGCACGGCGGCGAGGAGCCCAGCGGCGGCAGCTTCTCCGGATTGGCGGTGTTGCGGCAGTCGAACGCCTCGATCGGGCCGGTGAGGAACTTGGCGAGCCCGCCGGGCGCCAGGTACGCGTTGAGGCGCGCGTACGGCTCGGGCTCCGGGTCCTTCGTGAACGGCGCGACCGTGCCCACGATCGGCGAGCGCAGGTAGTGGATCGGCGTCCCGTCGGCGCCCGGCGCCTGCGCCTGCATCGCGGCGGCGACCTTCGCGAACGACGACAGCTCGCGGCGGTAGGTCCACGCGAAGTCGATCATCGGGACGAGCTGGCGGCCGAGCGGATAGAGCCGGTCCACGAGCGGGCCCGCCGCGTCGACGATCGCGCCCGCGGCGCCGAGCCCGCGCGGCGCGGCGGCCGTCACGCGGTCGAGCGGCGCCGCGATCGCGCGCAGCTGCGGCGCGATCCGCCGCGTGGCCGCGATCGTGCCGGGCAGCGCGCGCGCCGCCGGGCGCAGCTCGCGCAGCAACGGCGCGAGCGGCACCGCCGCGCGCTGCGCCGCGCCGGACGCGGAGCGCAGCGCCCCCAGCAGCCCCGGCAGCGCGTGCACGCTCGCCGACAGCGAGCGGTCGCTCGCGGCTGTGGCGGCGAAGAGCGCGTCCCCGTTGCGGATCAGGTCCGCGACGCGCGCCTCGTGCGCGCCGATCGCGGCGAACGTCTGCCCGGCGTCGCGCGTCAGCGACGCCACGGCGCCGCGCTGCGCGCGCAGCTCGTCGAGCAGCGACGCCGCGGCGGCGCTGCCGTCGCCGAGGTGGCCGGCGGCGTCGTTGAGCGACGCCGCGCGCCCGCGCGTCGCCGCGGCGAGGCCCTGCACCACGATCTGCAGGTCCCGCCGCGTGCGGGGGTCGAACGTCGCGAGGATCTGGTCGAGCGCCGCGGGGGTGCTGACGTGCGAGGCCGGGACCGTGGCGCCCTCGCGCAGCGCGGGCGCCGAGGGCGAGCCCGGCGCGAGCTCCACGTAGCCCTCGCCGAGCAGCGTCTTGCGGCGGATCACGGCGCGCACGCCGGCGTGCAGCGGCGCGTAGCGCGAGGCGATCTGGAGCGTCACGCGCGCGTCGCGCCCGGCGCGGACGATCTTCTCGACCTTGCCGACCGGCACGCCCGCGATCCGCACGTCCGCCTGCTCGGCGAGCAGCGGCGCCGACGGGAAGACGACGTCGATGCGGTAGCCCTTGGCCGCCAGCGGGATCGCGCCGCCGAAGGACGTCCAGAGGAACAGCAGCAAGCCGAAGCACGACAGCGCGAACACCAGCGCGATCGCGACCTGCCCGCGCGTCATCCCGCGGTTGTTCATCCCTTCGGCCCCTCCGGGCAGATGCCCGCCTTCGCGACCGCCGGGCCGAGGAGGGCCATCAGCGCGGGCTGGTTCAGCGAGCCCGAGCAGGACACGACGACGCTGCCGCGCCAGAACGCGCCGTTGGCGTCCTGGCCGCCCTGGAAGGAGTCGAAGTTGTGCGCGAACCACGCGAGCCAGAAGAGGTAGCCGTGGTCGGGCGCCTTCGGCACGTACGCGAGCTCGTCGGAGAGGCGCTGGAGGACGCCGAAGACCGACGTCAGGTGCGGCGTCGCCGCCTGCAGGCCGGTCAGCGCCGGGCTCAGGTCCCGGGCCATCGGGGTCGCG
>DASTWP010000134.1:0-12795 GCA_035765835.1 Solirubrobacteraceae bacterium | reverse complement strand
CATGCGCCGCGTCCGCGGTTCTCTCTCAGTGCTTCTTCTTGCGCGGGGCTCTGAAGACGACCTTCTTCGAGGCCGCCGGACGCCCGCTCGCGGCGTTGGCGAGCGTCACCGTGAGCCTCGCCGGCAGGGTGTGGAAGCGCTTGAGGAGCGCCTTGCCGGTGCGGCCGAGCGCGAGCCTGAGCGGCGCCGTCGCGCCCGCCGGCACGCTGAGCGTGCTTTGCGCGAGCTTCAGGACGCGCTTGCGCAGCCTCACGCGCGCGCTCACGCCGACGGGCCTCGTCCCGCGCACGTGCAGGACGGTCGTGAGCGTCGCCAGGACGCTGCACGGGCTCGCGCCGGCCGGGCCCTTGCAGACGATGCTCGCCGCCAGCGCGGTCCCGGTGACCTTCGCAGCGCCGATGGCGACGCCGGTCGGGGCCGGCGCAGGCGGAGGCGGCGGAGCGCTCGTCGTGGTGGTCGTCGTCGTCGTGGGCTGGGCCCGAATCGGCTGCCAGTCGGGGACGTCGGCGCCAGCGCCGGCGCCGGGGACGTAGACCGGCTGTGGCGTGCCCCCCGTGGCCCCGATCCGATAGATGCCGCCGCCGGCGTCGTAGATGACCTGCGTGCCGTCGGGCGACCAGCGCGGGTAGCTGCCGCCCGTCGTCAACTGGGTCTTGTTGCTGCCGTCGGCGTTCATGACCCAGATGTCGCTGCCGCGCGCGTAGGCGATCTTGGTGCCGTCGGGCGACCAGTCGGGTGCCGTCTCGTCATCGGTCGAGCCGGACGTCAGGTCGGTCGGCGTCCCGCTGCCGTCGGCGTTGGCGACGAGGATGTCGTGGTCGCCGCTGGTCCCGGTGCAGCCCGCCTCCTGCTGGAAGACGATCTTGCTGCCGTCGGGCGACCAGCGCGGGAAGCCGCTGAAGCAGGTGGTGTCCCAGTTCGCCGTCGACAGCACGTGCTGACCGCTGCCGTCGGCGTTCATCAGCCAGAGCACGTTGGGACCGCTGCGGTTCGTGATGAACGCGATCTGCCTGCCGTCGGGAGACGGGGCCGGGTCGCCGTCGAAGTTCGAGTTGTGCGTCAGGTTCACCTGATCGGACCCGTCCGCGTTCATCGAGTAGATCTCGCGATTGCCGTCACGGTCGGAGTAGAAGACGAGCTTGCTTCCGTCGGCCGAGTAGGACGGCTGGCCGTTTCCGGCGCCGTCGTTCGTGAGGTCGGCGAGGCCGGATCCGTCGGCGTTCATCGAGTACACGTCGACGTTGCCGCCGCTGGTGAACCGGAACGCGATCTTCCCGTTCGTGCCCGGGAACGCCGCCCCGGACGGGCCGGCGACGACGAAAGCGAGCACGGCGCCTGCGAGGAGCAGGCAGGCAGCGACGGAGAGACGGCGAGCGCGGTGCATGGACCGCTCCTTCCTTGAAGACCGGGTGCGGGCGCGACCCTACGCAGACCCGACCCTCGGTGGCAACGCCGCGATCAGGGTCCTGAAAGGAGCGTCCGCAGCCGCCCCAGCGCGTCGTCGATCTCCGCCTCGGTCACGACGAGCGGCGGCAGCATCCGCAGCGTGCGCGGGCCGGTCGCGTTGACGACGAGGCGCTGCTCGAGCAGCGCGCGGCGCGCGAGCTCCTGCGCGTCGGCGGCGGCGAGGTCGAAGCCGACCATCAGCCCGCGCTGGCGCACCGCGGCCACGCCCGCGATCTCCTCGAGGCCGTAGCGCAGCCGCTCGCCCATCTCGCGCACGTGCGCCAGCAGCGCGGGGTCGCCGACGACGTCGAGCACGGCGTGCGCCGCCGCGCAGACGACGGCGCCGCCGGCGAACGTCGAGCCGTGGTCGCCGGGCTGGAGCACCTCGCCCAGCCGCTCGCCCGTCACGAGCGCGCCGATCGGCAGGCCGCCGCCGAGCGCCTTCGCAGTCGTCAGCGCGTCGGGTACGACGCCCGACTGCTCGAACGCCCACAGCGAGCCCGTGCGCCCGAGGCCACACTGGATCTCGTCGAAGATCAGCGCAGCGCCGTGGGCATCGCAGGCGGCGCGCGCGGCGCGCAGGAACTCCTCGCTCAGCGGGTGCACGCCGCTCTCGCCCTGCACGGGCTCGAGCAGGACCGCGGCGGTCTCCTCGCTCACGGCCCCGGCGAGCGCATCCGGTACCGGGTCGATCGCCGTGAAGCCGGGCACGAGCGGGGCGAACGGGGCCTGCTTGCTCTCCTGCGGCGTCGCCGACAGCGCGCCGTAGGTGCGGCCGTGGAAGCCGCCGTTCAGCACGACGAACGAGCCGCCGCGGCGCGCCTTGCGCGCGAGCTTCAGCGCCGCCTCGACGGCCTCCGCGCCGGAGTTCGCGAAGAACACGCGCCCGCCGAGCGAGGATTGCGCGAGGCGCGCGGCGAGCGTGACCATCGGCTCGGTGAAGTAGAGGTTGCCGACGTGCAGCAGGCGCGCCGCCTGCTGCTGGATCGCGGCGACGACGTGCGGGTGGCAGTGGCCGACAGACGAGACGCTGATCCCGGCGAGGAAGTCGAGGTACTCGTTGCCCGCGTCGTCCCACAGCCGCACGCCCTCGCCGCGCTCGAACGTGACGGGGAAGCGCGCGTAGGCCGGGACGAGGTGGTCGGCCGCCGCGGTCACGCGCCCGGCCGGATCTTCGTGCCGATGCCGGCGTCGGTGAACAGCTCGAGCAGCAGCGAGTGCGGCACGCGGCCGTCGACGATGTGCGCGAAGCTGACGCCGCCGCCGATCGCGTCCAGGCACGCTGCGAGCTTCGGGCGCATCCCGCCGCCGATCGTCGCCATCGCCGCGCCGACCTCGTCCGCGCCGGCCTCGCTGACGACGCTCGCGGGATCGGCGGGGTCGCGCAGCCAGCCCTCCACGTCGGTGAGGAACATCACCTTGTAGGCGCCGAGCGCGCGCGCCACCGCGCCGGCGGCCTCGTCCGCGTTGACGTTGTGCGAGCGGCCGTCGCGATCGGCGGCGACCGACGCGATCACGGGGATGTAGTCCTGCGCGATGTGGTGCAGCACGTCGACGTTGACCCGCTCGATCCGCCCGACGAGGCCCACGTCCTCGCCCCCGGGCCCGGTCTGCGTCGCGACCTCGAACAGCAGCCCGTCGTCCCCGCAGAGCCCGACGGCCGGCTGCCCGTGGCGGTTCAGGCGCAGGACGATGTCCTTGTTGACCTTGCCGACGAGCACCATCTTCGCGACCTCGACCGTCTGCTCGTCGCTGACGCGCAGGCCGCCGACGAACTCGACCGGCAGGCCGAGGCGCTCCATGTAGGCCGTGATCTCCGGGCCGCCGCCGTGCACCACGACGGGCTTCAGGCCGACGTACTTGAGCAGCACGACGTCGCGGGCGAACTCCTCGCGCAGCGCCGGATCCTCCATCGCCGCGCCGCCGTACTTGATGACGACGGTCTTGCCGTGGAACTCGCGGATGTACGGGAGCGCCTCGAGGAGCGTGCGGACGTCGCCCGTCACGTCGTGTACTCCGCGTTGATGCGCACGTAGTCGTGCGAGAGGTCGGAGAAGAAGACCTCGGTCTCGGCGCCGTCGCCGGGCAGCCCGATCACGAACTCGACCTCCTCGCGCGCGACGCGCTGGGCGAGCGCCGCGGCGTCGTGCTCGAGCGCCGTGCCCGCGACGCAGACCTGCTCGCCCTCGATCGCGATGTCGAGCGCGAGCGGCGCCGTGCCCGGGAGCGCCATCCCGACCGCCTGCGCGATGCGGCCCCAGTTCGGGTCGCCGCCGTTGAGCGCCGCCTTCACGAGCGGCGAGTTGGCGACCGCGCGCGCGGCGCGCTCGACGCCCTCGAGGTGCCCGCCGTGCACGACCACGCGGCCGACGCGGGCGGCGCCCTCGCCGTCGCGGACGATCATCAGCGCGAGCTGGCGCAGCAGCGCGTCGAGCGCCTGCCCGAACGCGAGCTCGTCTTCGGACTCGGGCGCCACCTCCACGCCGCTCGCGCCGCTCGCGATCAGGATCGCGGTGTCGTTCGTCGAGAGCTGGCCGTCGACGGAGATGCGGTCGAACGAGCGCTTGACGCAGACGCCGAGCAGCAGGTCCGCCGTCTCGGGCTCGAGCGCGGCGTCGGTCTGCACGAAGCAGAGCATCGTCGCGAAGCTCGGGGAGATCATCCCGGCGCCCTTCGCCTGCGCGCTCAGCCGCACCGTGCCCGAGGGCAGCGCCACCTCGAGCGAGGCGCGCTTCTCGAAGGCATCGGTGGTCATGATCGCCGCGGTGAAGTCGCCGTCGCCGTCCGGGCGCAGCTCGCGCGCGGCGCCCGCGAGCCCGCGCACGACGGCGCCGCTGTCGAGCGGCACGCCGATCACGCCGGTCGAGGCGACCGCCACCCGATCGTGCTCGACCCCGCCTGCGGCGGCCGCGGCGCCCTGCATCTTCGCCGCGTCCTCGAGGCCGCGGCGGCCGGTGGCGGCGTTGGCGTTGCCGGAGTTGACGACGACCGCGCGCAGCGCGTCGGTGCGCGCGCGCTCCTGCGTCAGCAGCACGGGCGCCGCGAGCACGCCGGAGCGGGTGAAGCGCGCGGCGCTCACCGCGCCGGGCGCGTCGCAGACCAGCAGGCCCACGTCGCGCCCGCCGCTGCGCTTGATCCCGGCCGCCACCCCGGCCGCGCGGAACCCCTGTGGCAACCCGCCCTCGAGCTCGCGCACGCCTTCGGGCGCGTCGACCCAGCGCGACGCGAAGAAGGCGTTCACAGCAGTCCGTCCGTCTCGGGGAGGCCGAGCATCAGGTTGAGGTTCTGCAGCGCCTGCGAGGCGGCGCCCTTCCAGAGGTTGTCGATCGCCGCGAAGACGAACACCTTGCCGGTGCGCTCGTCGCCGAGCGCATGGATGCGGCAGTAGTTGGTGTCGCGCACCTCCCGCACGCCGGGCGCGTGGTCGACGAGCTCGACGAACGGCTCGTCCGCGTATGCCTCGGCGTAGAGGTCGCGCAGCATCTCGCGGTCGGCCGGCCCCTTCGTGGTGACGTAGCAGCTGACGAGCTCGCCCTGGTCGAGCGGCAGCAGGTGCGGCGTGAAGACCGGCACGACGTCCTCCGCGCCGAGCGCGCCCAGCTCCTGCTCGATCTCCGGCATGTGACGGTGGCGGCCGACGCCGTACGGCGTGACGTTCTCGTCCGCGCTGACGAAATGCGTCTTGTCGCTCGGCGCGCGGCCCGCGCCGGAGACGCCGGACTTGGCGTCGATCACGACGTCGGCGATCAGCCCGGCGCGCGCCAGCGGCGCGAGCGCGAGCAGCGTCGCCGTCGGGTAGCAGCCGGGGTTCGCGACCAGGCGCGCGTCGCGGACCTCGTCGCGGCGCAGCTCGGTGAGGCCGTAGACCGCCTCCTCGAGCAGGTAGGGCGCGCCGTGCTCGCCGTACCACTGCTCGTACTCGCCGAGATCGTCCAGGCGGAAGTCCGCGCTGAGGTCGACGACCGCGACGTCGCGCTCGCGCAGGGCGGCGACGACCGGCGCCGCGGCGCCGTGCGGGTAGGCGACGATCGCCGCGTCGACGTCCGCATGGCGGTCGAGGTCGAGCTCCTCGAGCACGAGCGCCACGCGGTGGTGGGGATAGAGGTCGTCGAGGCGCCTGCCGGCGTCGCTGCGGCTCGTGACGTGCGCGAGCTCGAGCTCCGGATGGCGCTGTACGAGCGCGGCGGCGAGCGCGCCCGCGTAGCCGGAGCCGCCGGCGACGAGCACGCGGCTGCCGTCACCCACGCAGCTCACCGCCCAGCTCGCTCGCCAGCGCGGCGACGATCTTCGCGCGCAACGGCTCGGCGTCCTCGTCGGTCAGCGTGCGGTCGCCCGCGCGGAAGGTCAGCGCGAGCGCGATCGACTTGCGGCCCTCCCCCACCTGCTCGCCACGGTAGAGGTCGAAGACGCGCACGTCCGCCAGCAGCCGCCCGCCCGCGCCGCGCACGACCTCGAGCACGCGCGCGGCCGGCACGTCCTCGGCGAGCGCCACCGCGATGTCCTGCCGCAGCGCCGGGAAGCTCGTGAGGTCCGCGTAGTGCGGCTCGCCGACGGCGTGCGGCAGCACCCGGTCGAGGTCGACCTCGAACACGCTGGCGGCCTCGAGGTCCCACGCGCGCGCGACGAGCGGATGCAGCTCGCCGAACCAGCCCACGTCCTCGCCGGCGACGAGCACGCGCGCGCTGCGCCCCGGGTGCAGGAACGGCTGCGGTGCCGCCTGCGCCCCCCACGGCGTGCGCACCGCGTCGAGCGCGGCGCCGAGCAGGGCCTTCGCGGCGAAGACGTCGGCGAGCGGCGGCTGCGGCGTGCCCCACGACGGCGGCGCGACGCGCCCGGTCAGCAGGCCGCCGAGCGCGCGGTGCTCGTGCGGCAGCGCCTCGCCGGGGCGCTCCAGGTACACGGTCCCGCACTCGACCAGCCGCAGGTCCTGGTTGCCGCGCGACTGGTTGTGGCGCGCAGCATCCAGCAGCGAGCCGAGCAGCGTCGTGCGCAGGACGGCGTGCTCCTCGCTCATCGGGTTCTCGAGCACGACCGGGTGCGCGCGCGGGTCGCCGTCCGGGAGGCGCAGCCGTCCGGGCAGAACGCGGTTGGTGAAGCTCCAGCCGACGATCTCGAACGCGCCGCGGCCGATGAGCGCGTCGAGCGCGCGCCTGCGCAGCCGCTGCTCGCGGCTCAGGACCCCGTACGCGCCGCGACGCTTCGGGAGCGTCGCCGGCAGCTTCTCGAGCCCGTCGATGCGCGCGACCTCCTCGACGAGGTCGGCCTCGCGCGAGACGTCCTTGCGGCGGAACGCCGGCACCGCGACGTCGAGGCCGTCGTCCGCGTCGCTCACGCCGAACTCGAGTGCACGCAGGATCTCCGCCTGGCGCTCGCGCGCGATCGCGCGGCCGAGCAGATCCTCGACGCGCCGCTCGCGCAGCCGCACGACCGGCGCCGGATGCTCGCTGCGCGACCACGGGCCGGCGTCGATCGTGCCGGGGGCGACCCGCGCGCCACACAGATCGATCATCAGCCGCGTCGCGAGGACCTGCGCCTCCATCGCCTGCTCTGGCGCGAGCCCCTTCTCGAAGCGCCCGCTCGCCTCGCTGCGCAGCGCGAGCCGCTGCGAGGTGCGGTGGATGTTCGGCCCGTCCCAGGAGGCGACCTCCATCAGCACGCGCGCCGTGTCCGGCTGCACCTCCGAGCGCGCGCCGCCCATGACGCCGGCGATCGACGTCGGCCCCTCGGCGTCGTCGATCACGAGCATCTCGGAGTCCAGCGTGCGGACCTGCCCGTCGAGCGTCTGCACCTGCTCGCCGTCGCGCGCGCGGCGGATGACGAGCCGCCCGCCCGCGACGCGGTCGAGGTCGAACGCGTGCAGCGGATGCCCGGCGAGCAGCATCACGTAGTTGGTGATGTCGACGACGTTGTTGATCGGCCGCATCCCGGCGGCCATCAGCCGCGCCTTCAGCCACCACGGCGACGGGCCGATGCTCACGTCCTCGAAGACGCGCGCGGTGAAGCGCGGGTTGACGTCGCCGGCCTCGACGACGATCTCGGCGCCCTCGACCGCGCCCGCGCTGCCGGGATCCTCCGCCCACGGCGGCGGCGCCAGCGGCGCGCCCGTGGCCGCGTGCAGCTCGCGCGCGACGCCGTAGACGCCGAGGCAGTCGGGCCGGTTCGGCGTGATCTCGAGCTCGAGCACCGCCGTGGCGATCGGGAGGACGTCCTGCAACGGCGTGCCTGGCCGGGCGCCGTTCTCTAGCACCATGATCCCGTCGTGGTCGGTGCCGATCGCGACCTCGTCCTCGGCCAGGATCATCCCGTCGGAGACGACGCCGCGCAGCTTCGCGGCCTTCAGCTTCGTGCCGTCCGGCATCACCGCGCCGGGCCGCGCGACCGCGACGGTCTGCCCCGCCGCGACGTTCGGCGCGCCGCAGACGATCTGCGCGGGCTCGGCCTCTCCGACCTCCACGACGCAGACGCTCAGCCGGTCGGCGTCCGGGTGGCGCTCGGCGCTCAGCACGCGCCCGACGACGAAGCGCTCGAGCGCGCCGACCCCGTGATGGTGCACGGCCTCGACCTTCGTGCCGGTCATCGTGAGCCGCTCCTCCAGGGCCTTCACGTCGAGGCCGGGATCGCAGAGCTCGTAGAGCCATTCCACAGGGACGCGCATCAGCCGAACTGCTCCAGGAAGCGCAGGTCGTTCTCGTAGTAGAGGCGCAGGTCGCTGACGCCGTGCTTGAGCATCGCGATGCGCTCGATGCCCATGCCCCACGCATAGCCCTGCACCTTCTCGGGGTCGTAGCGCTCGTCGCCGACGTAGGCGTAGATGTTCGGGTCGACCTCGCCCGCGCCGAGGATCTCGAGCCATGCCTCGCCGCGGCAGATGTGGCAGCGCGAGCCGTCGGGGAGATGGCCGCCGGAGCAGTTGAAGCAGGAGACGTCGACCTCGACGCTCGGCTCGGTGAAGGGGAAGAAGTGCGGGCGCAGGCGCACGTCGCGGCCGTCGCCGAACACCGCCTGCGCGAAGGCGAGCAGCGTGCCCTTGAGATCGGCGAGCGTGATGTCCTCGTCGACCGCCAGCCCCTCGACCTGATGGAACTGCGGCGTGTGCGTGGCGTCGGAGTCGCGACGGTAGGTCCGCCCCGGGATCACGACGTACAGCGGCGGCGGGTGCTGCTGCATCGCGCGCACCTGCATCGGCGAGGTGTGCGTGCGCAGCACGACGTCCTCGCGGCCCTCGACGTAGAAGGTGTCGGTGCGGTCGCGCGCCGGGTGCGTGACGTCGTGGTTCAGCGCGTCGAAGTTGTAGTGCACGAGCTCGACCTCGGGCCCGTCGAGCACCGTGAAGCCGAGGCCGAGGAAGACGTCCTCGAGCTCGCGCCAGGTCTGCGTGATCAGGTGCAGGCGGCCGACCGGCTGCGGCGGCTCGCCCGGCAGCGTCACGTCGACCCGGTCCTCGCGCAGGCGCTGCTCGAGCTCGCCGGCCGCGAGCTCCGCGGCGCGCTGCTCGATCAGCGCCTCGAGCCCCTGGCGCGCCTCGTTGGCGGCCTTGCCGACGCGGCCGCGCTCTGCCGGATCCAGCTGCGCGACCCCGCGCAGCAGGTTCGGCAGCTCCGCCTTGCGGCCGAGGAAGCGCACGCGCAGCTCCTCGAGCGCGCCGCTGTCGGCCGCGCCCGCGATCGCCTCGGCGCCCTGGAGGCGCAGCTCCTCGATCCGCTCGATCATGGCTGCGGCAGCCTATTCGCCTCGTAGAGCGCGACAGACGCGGCGACGGCCGCGTTCAGCGACTCGCTCGCGATCGGGATGTGCGCGACGCGGTCGCACGCAGCGAGCACGTCCTCCGGCAGGCCCTCGCGCTCGGCGCCGACGAGCAGCGTCACGTCGCCCGCGAGCGCTCCGCGCAGCGCATCGCCCGCACGTGCGGCCAGGGCGATCCGCTCGCCGGGCAGCTCGCCGACCGACGAGACCTTCGCCACCGGCACCTGGAAGATCGCGCCCATCGACGCCCGCACGGCCTTCGGCGCGAACGGGTCCGCGCAGTCCGGGCCGAGCGCCACCGACGCGGCCCCGAATGCGAGCGCGCTGCGCAGGACCGTCCCGACGTTGCCGGGATCGCGCACGCCCCACAGCGCCACGCAGAGCGGGCCGGTCGCGGGCGCCCAGCGCCGCTCGTAGACCGCCAGCGCGCGCGTGCCGGAGCCCAGGCCCGAGACCGCGTCGAGCAGTTCGGGCTCGACGTCGACGCCCGCGCGCAGCTCGTAGACCGGCTGCCAGCCCGCAGCCGCGGCGGCCGCGAGCAGGTCCTCGCCCTCGGCCACGAAGCGCCCCTCGCGGCGGCGGCGCAGCCGGCGGATCTCCTTGAGCTTCTCGTTGTGGGGGCTTGTGATCAAAACGGGTCCTGGAACGAAAAAGGGCGCCGATCCGGAGGAAGCGGCGCCCGTGAGGTCTTGCTCTGTCGGCTCTGCAGCTACGCGGCAGCGGCCGACGCCTCGCGGGCGGCGTCGGCGAATCGGCGGAAGGTCTCGGGGTCGCGCACGGCGATGTCGGCCAGCACCTTGCGGTCGAGCTCGATGCCGGCGAGCTTCAGGCCGTGGATGAACGTGCCGTAGCTCATGCCGTTCAGGCGCGCGGCGGCGTTGATGCGCGTGATCCAGAGCCGCCGGAAGTCCCGCTTGCGGTTGCGCCGGTCCCGGTAGGCGTAGGAGTCGGCCTTCATGACCGCCTCCTTCGCGCGCTTGTAGTTCGAGTTCGCCTCGCCGCGGAAGCCCTTCGCGCGCTCCAGGACGGCGCGGCGCTTCTTCTTGGCGTGGACGGAGCGCTTGACCCGGGTCACTTGGTCTTCGCCCCCAGCAGGCGCTTCACGCGCGGCGCGTCATGGTCGGAGAGGATCAGCGGCTGGCCGAGGGCGCGCTTGTGCTTCGGCGACTTCTTCTCGAGGATGTGGCTCGTGAAGGCGTGCCGGGCCTTGACCTTGCCCTTGGCGGTCAGCTTGAAGCGCTTCTTCGCGCCCGAATGCGTCTTCATCTTCGGCATGACGGACGGAGCAGTATGACAAACCCTCCCCCGCCGGGACGGGGCGCGCGTTCGCTCGTCGGGCCCGGAATCGCGATCCTGGCGCTGTACTGGCTGCTGATCGGAATCTGGATGGCGGCCTCCCCGCACACGTTCTTCACGGCGATCGGGCCCTTCGGCCGCGCGAACGCGCACTACGTCCGCGACAACGCGACGTTCGAGATCGCGCTCGGCGTGGCGCTGCTGATCGCGCTGCGGCGCGCCTCGTGGCGCGTCCCGCTGCTCGCGGTGGTGCTCGTGCAGGATCTGCTGCACGTGATCAACCACCTCGTCGACGTCTGGAAGGCGCACCCGCGGTGGGTCGGCGTCTTCGACGCGGCCGCGCTGGCCGCCTTCGGCGCCTTCGCCGCGTGGCTGCTGCTGAGCGCGCGCCGGGAGGAGCCGGTGCGGTGAGGATCTTCCTGGCCGGCGCGACCGGCGTGATCGGGCGCCCGCTGCTGCGGCGGCTGCTCGAGGCGAGCCACGAGGTCACCGGCACGACGCGCTCGGAGGACCGCGCGGCCGCGATCCGCGCCCAGGGTGCGAAGGCGGCGGTGCTCGACGCCTTCGATGCCGAGGCCGTGCACGGCGCGGTGCGCGCAGCGGCGCCCGAGGTGGTCATCCACCAGCTCACAGACCTGCCCTGGAAGCTCGACCCGCGCAGGTTCGAGCAGGCGATCGCCGGCACGAACCGGCTGCGCCGCGAGACCGTGCCGACGTTCGTCGACGCGGCGCGCGCCGCGGGCGCGCGGCGGATCGTCGTGCAGAGCATCTCGTTCGTGCTGCGCCCCGAGGGGCCGTGGGTGCAGGACGAGAGCGCGCCGCTCGCGGAGGGCGGGCCGGCGGACGCCGTGAAGGCGATGGAGAGCGTCGTGCTCGGCGCCGAGGGCATCGACGGCCTGGTGCTGCGCTACGGCTTCTTCTACGGGCCCGGCACGTCCTACGGCCCGGGCGGCCACCTCGCCGGCGAGGTCGCGCGGCGCAGGCTGCCGATCGTGGGCTCGGGCGAGGGGCGCTTCTCGTTCGTGCACGTCGACGACGCGGTGGCGGCCACCGTGCTCGCGCTCGACCGCGGAGAGACCGGCGTCTACAACGTCGTCGACGACGAGCCTGTGCCCGCGCGCGAGTGGATCCCGGCGCTCGCCGCCGCGATGGGCGCCAAGCCGCCGCGGCATGTCCCTGCGTGGCTCGCGAAGCTGGTGGTCGGCCCAGTCGTCGCCCAGATGCTCACGCAGCGCGGCGCCTCGAACGCGAAGGCGAAGCGCGAGCTCGGCTTCACGCCCAGGTTTCCCTCGCACCGGGAGGGGTTCCCGGCAGTCTTCGGCGCCGGTTAGGCGGCGTCGGCGGGCTCGGAGGCCGGCGCCTCGACCTCGGCGGCGGAGCCGTCGTCGGGCGCATCCTCGGCCGCAGGCGCAGCGTCCGCCTCGGCCGCAGGCGCAGCGTCCGCCTCGGCCGCAGGCGCGGCGGCGCCGTCGGCGGTGACCTCGTCCTCGTCCTTCTTCTCGCCGGCGAGGATCGCCTTCGACGGGCCGAGCAGCATCGTCATGTTGCGGCCCTCGAGGTTCGGCCGCTGCTCGACCACGGCGAGCTCGTCGAGCTCCTCGGCGAGGCGGTCGAGGATCGCGACGCCGCGCTCCGGGTGCGTGACCTCGCGCCCGCGGAACATGATCGTGATCTTGACCTTGTCCTTGTGGCGCAGGAAGCGCTCGACATGGCGCTTCTTGGTCTCGTAGTCCTGCTCGGCGATCTTCGGCCGGAACTTGATCTCGCGGACCGTGATCGAGGTCTGGTGCTTGCGGGCCTGCTTCTGCTTCTGGGCCTGCTCGTACTTGTACTTCGAGTAGTCCAGGACGCGCGTGACCGGCGGGCGCGCCTCGGGCGCGACCTCGACGAGGTCCATGTCCTTGTCCTGCGCGTAGCGGAGGGCCTTGTCGGTCGCCATGACGCCGAGCTGCTGCCCGTTCTCGTCGATGAGGCGAACCTCGGGGACGCGGATCCGCTCGTTGATCCGCGTGTTGTCGCGCTCCGGCGGGCGCCGGTCGAACCTGCGAGGGACCGGCAAACTAGCTGTGGCGAGGGATCGCGATCAAGCGGGAGCGAGCATAGCAGCGCCGAGACGCCGTGAGAACTCCTCGACGGACTCCGTGCCGGTGTCCCCGCGGCGGTGCTCGCGGACGGCCACGGTGCCGTCCTCGGCCTCCCGGTCGCCGACCACGAGCATGTACGGGACCTTGCGCAGCTCGGCTTCGCGGATCTTGCGCCCGACCGACTCCGTGCGCTCGTCGAGCTCGACGCGGATGCCGGCGTCCGTCA
>DASTWP010000133.1:0-8047 GCA_035765835.1 Solirubrobacteraceae bacterium | reverse complement strand
CTGCGCCGCGGGCGGCATGTGGCCCGCATCGTGCACCCCGCATCGGTCGGAATGTGGAGCGACGGCCCGCGGCGGCGCTCAGCCGCGCTGCACCTGCGAGCCCGGGACGATGTCGTCGCTGCCGTCCTGCCAGCGCACCCAAGCCTTGTGGCCGCCGTCGTAGTCGTCGCCGAGCAGCACGAGCGTCGCGGGCTCGCCGAGGGCGGTGCATGGCTCCTCGCCCTCGGGATCGATGCCCCGCCAGACCCGCACGAACGCGTTGTGCTCCCACTCCGCCGCGACGGTCGTCGGATCTGTGTGGCCCGGCCGGATGACGGTCTCGGGCGGAAGCGTCAGCAGCGTGTCCATGATCGAGGAGCGCAGGTCGTCGTAGGTCGTGTGGCCGGGCGCGCGCACGCCGCCGACGGAGTTCTTGAACAGCGTGTCGCCGGTGAAGACGTTGCCCTCGACGAGCAGCGAGAGCATGCCCGCGGTGTGGCCCGGGGTGTGCAGCGGCGTGACCTCGAGCTCGCCGACGCGGATGGCCTCGCCCGGCTGCATCGTGCCGGTCGCGCCCTCCATCAGCTCGCGCTCGTCGGGGTGCACGAGCACCTCGAGCGCCGGCCAGCGCTCCTTCAGCGCGGGCAGCTCGGAGACGTGGTCGTGGTGGTGGTGGGTGATGAGGACGTGCGTGGGCTCGATGCCGTGCTTCCCGGCGGCCTCGATCAGCGGCGCCACCGGGCCGCCGGCGTCCACGAAGAAGCCCTGGCCGCCCTCGGTGCCGACGAGGTACGTGTTCGAGAGGAACTGCGGGTGCAGGGAGCGCTCGACGATCATGGGCGCGATGCTACCCATGCGATAAGCTGAGACACCGATGTCTCGCGATCATTCCACCGAGTCGACGCTCGAGCAGCCGACCGGCCGCGCCCTCGCGACCATCTTCGGCGCGCTGATGCTCGGCATGTTCCTGGCGGCGCTCGACCAGACGATCGTCTCCACGGCGCTGCCGACGATCGTCGGCGACCTCGGCGGGCTGAACCACCTCGCGTGGGTCGTCACCGCCTACCTCGTCGCCTCGACGGCCTCCACGCCGCTCTACGGCAAGCTCGGCGACATGCTCGGGCGCAAGCCCGTGTTCCAGGCGGCGATCGTGATCTTCCTCGCCGGATCGCTGCTGTCCGGCGCCGCGACCTCGCTCGGCGAGCTCGTCGTCTTCCGCGCGCTCCAGGGCATCGGCGCCGGCGGCCTGATGGTGGGCGCGCAGGCGATCATCGGCGACATCATCCCGCCGCGCGAGCGCGGCCGGTACATGGGCATCATCGGCTCGGTCTTCGCCGTGGCGAGCGTCGCCGGGCCGCTGCTCGGCGGCTTCTTCGTCGATCACCTGAGCTGGCGCTGGGTCTTCTACGTGAACATGCCGGTCGGCGCGATCGCGCTCGTGGTCGTGGCGACGCGGCTGCACCTCCCGGCGCGACGCGAGCAGCACGACGTCGACTACCTCGGCGCGGCGCTGCTGACGGGCGCGGTGGTGTGCCTCGTGCTGCTGACGACGTGGGGCGGCAACGAGTACGGCTGGGCCTCGGCGACGATCGTCGGGCTCGGGGTCGCCGCCGTCCTGCTCGGGCTGCTGTTCGCCTGGCGCGAGCGCCATGCGTCGGAGCCGCTGATGCCGCCGCACCTGTTCCGCAGCCGCACGTTCAACGTCGCCAACGGGACCGGCCTGATCGTCGGCCTTGCGATGTTCGGCGCGCTGACGTTCCTGCCGCTCTACCTGCAGGTTGTGCGCGGCGCGAGCCCGACCGTCTCGGGCCTGCTGCTGATCCCGCTGATGGCCGGGCTCCTCGGGGCGTCGATCGGGTCCGGGCGCTGGATCACCCGGCACGGGCGCTATCGCGTCTTCCCGATCGCCGGGACCGCGCTGCTGACGGTGGGCATGGGGCTGCTGGCGACGCTCGGCGCGCACACGCCGCAGGCGCTCACCGCGCTCTACATGTTCGTCGTCGGGGTCGGCATCGGCCTGGTCATGCAGGTCCTCGTGCTCGTCGTGCAGAACGACGCCCCGGCAGCGGACATCGGCGTGGCGACGTCGACGGCGACGTTCTTCCGCTCGATCGGCGGCTCGATCGGCGTGGCGATCTTCGGCGCGATCTTCGCGGCGCGCCTCACGCACGGGCTCGGCGGCCTGAGCCGGTCCGCGACCGCGCACCTGCATCTGACATCGGGCTCCGTGCAGATCGATCCGGTGGCGGTCAAGGCGTTGCCGGCGGGCGTGCGCGAGACGTTCCTGTCGATCTTCGTCAAGGCGGTGCACGGGCCGTTCGTCTACGGCGTCGGCTTCGCGGTCGTCGCGTTCCTGCTCACGCTCGCGCTTCCCGAGGTGCCGCTGCGGCGCCAGTCGGCGGCCGGGCGGCGCGCGGGCGAGGAGTTCGCGGGCTCGGCCGAGGCCGAGGAGGTCGTGGAGGCGCTCGCGTGAGCGCCTCCGGGCTCGACGGCCGCCGCGCGATCGGCGAGCGCAACGAGCGCGCGATCCTCGATGCGGCGGTGCGCGTCCTCGCCGACCGTCCGGAGGCGGGCGTCGCGCAGGTCGCCGCCGAGGCCGGCGTCGGCCGCGCGACGGTCTACCGGCACTTCCCCACGCGCGACGATCTCCTCGCCGCGCTGCGCACCCGCGCCGAGGCCGAGTTCCGCGCGGCGGTGCGCGCGGCCGAGTGCGAGGCCGCCGACCCCGAGACCGCGCTGCGCCGCTTGGTCTCGACGCTCGCGGACATGGGCGGGCGCTACCGCGTCCTCGCCGCTCCCGACGAGGCGGGCCGCGCCCGGCAGGCCGCCGCGGTGATCCGGCCGCTGCGCGTGGCGGTCGAGCGCGCGCAATCCGAGGGCGTGATCGACCGCTCGCTCTCCTCCGCCTGGGCGGTCGACGCGCTGCTCGCGCTCCTGCGCGCGTCCAAGGGCCGCCTGCGCGCCGCCGACCGCGCCGACCGCGTCGTCGACCTCCTGCTCGACGGCGCGCGCCCGCGGGCCTGAGCGCCCCGGCCGGGGGGCGAACCTCGGAGCTGTACGGCCTAGTGGTCGTGATGCGACCAGAAGTCGGTACGGCGGAGCAGGTGATCGCGGCGATCGCGGAGCGGCAGTTCGGGGTGGTCACGCGCGCGCAGCTGACGCGCGGCGGCGTGTCGGCGGCGGAGGTCAGGCATCGCGCGGGCGTCGGGGCGCTGATCCGGGTGCACCGTGGCGTCTACCGGGTCGGGCACGCGGCGCCGAGCGCGGCGGCCGCGTATCTGGGCGCGGTCCTGGCGTGCGGCGAGGACGACCTGCTGGCGGGTGCTGCCGGGGCCTGGTGGCTCGGGCTGCTGAAGGGAACGCCGCCCGCGCCCGAGGTGGCCGGCGCGCGGCAGCGCGCGGTGCCCGGCGTGATCACCCACTGCTGCCGCGCCCTGGAACCGGCCGACGGGCTGCGCTGGCGCGGGATCCCGACCACCACGCCCGCCCGCACCCTGACCGACCTCGCGGCCGTGCTGCCCCTCGATGCCCTGGCGCGAGCCTGCCACGAGGCCGGGGTCCTCCACGGAACGACGCCACGCGACGTCGAGGCCGTCCTGGCTCGTCGCGGCAACGCGAAGGGCGCGGCGAAGCTGCGCGCGATCCTCAGCGGCGAGGCGCGCGTCGTGCTGTCCGGTCTCGAAGCGCGCTTCCTCACCCTCCTGCGCGAGCACGGCCTGCCGCTGCCGGTGACCAACAAGCCGGCGGGCTCGAAGCGGGTGGACTGCCGCTGGCCCGAGCACCACCTCACGGTCGAGCTCGACAGCTTCCGCTTCCACAACAGCCGCCATGCCTGGGAGCAGGACCGCCGCCGCGAACGCCAGGCCTACGCCCGCGGCGACCACTTCCGCCGCTACACCTGGGGCGACGTCGCCGAGCACCCGCAGCAGATGCTCACCGAGCTGCGCGCGCTGCTCGGCCCCTAGAGCAACAGCGTGCGCGCCGCGATGCTGCCGCGCGCCATGGCGGCGACTTCGGCGACGTCGACGGCGAGGTGCGCCGGCAGCGCGCGCAGGTGATCCGCGCGCGAGGGGTGCTCGCCGCGGTGCACGAGCACGTACGGCGCGGCCGCGGCGAGCGAGACGCCGCGCGTGCGCGGTGCGAGCGCGACGCCGGCGGCCGCGAGCAGGAGGCGCTCGTGCGCGGGCTTCCAGAACACGCGATGGGTGAAGTGCGCGCGCAGGCCCGGATGGCGCTTGACGAGGCGCACGGCGCTGCCCCACCGCGGCGCGTCGCGGACCAGCCCACGCGCGCCGAGCTCGTGGACGGCGTGCCAGACGAGCGCGTCCTCGGCGAACACCACCGGCGCGCCCGCCTCGCGCGCGCGCCAGCCGAGGTCGGTGTCCTCGCCGGCGGGGGCCGGGAACGCCTCGTCGAAGCCGTCGAGGCGTTCGAGCAGCGCGCGCGGGTAGAGGATGTTGGCGGTCTGGAAGTAGGGGCCGGCGCGCTCGACCCGCAGCGTCCGCGCGAAGGCCCCGATCGACCCGCGCTCGCGCGGGAGCGGCTCGACGCGGCCCTGGACGACTGCGCCCTCCGGCGCGGCCTGCACCGCCTCGCGCAGCGCGGCCACCCAGCCGGGCGGCGCCTCGCAGTCGTCGTCGGTGAACGCGATCAGCGGAGCGCGAGCAGCACGCCAGCCGGCGTTGCGCGCCGCCGCCGGCCCGCGACCAGGCTCGAGGCGCACCACGCGTACTGCGTCGCCGAAGCCCGCGAGCACCTGCTCGACCGCGGCGGTCGCGCCGTCGGCGACGACGACGATCTCGAACGGCTCGCCGAGCTCCTGCGCGACGAGCGAACGCAGCAGCGCGCCGAGCCGGCGCGCCCGCGACCTCGTGGGGACCACCACCGAGATCACGGGCGCGCCGGGCACGGCGCGCAGGCTACGTCAGGGCCGACTCAATGGAACAGGAACTCCGACGGCGACCCCGCGACCTCGAACGTAACGTCGTCGACGTAAGCGGTCTCTCCGTCCGAGCGAGCGCCCGCGTCACCCGCCTGCAGGCGGATCTGCGTGATCGTCTCGTTGCCGTGATCCGCGATCAGCTGCGACCACGGGATCTCCGGGTTGTTGCCGGCGTCGTCGTTGTACCGGACGGTGCCCTTCGTCGGCTCCCACTTGTTCCACACCCCTGAGCTCACCGTCGTGCTCGGCTGGGTGTTGGGCGAGAAGATGATCGAGTTGTCGTCGGACAGGTCGTTCGGCGTGGCCGGATTGCCACCCTCCGTGAAGATGCGCAGGTACGGCGTGCCGCCATGCCCGTCCGTGGTCTGGAGGTACTGCGCGACGTAGGAGATGTCGGCGATGTCCTGGAGCCTCATGCCGTCGACGCCGTTGTAGGTGACTGCGGAGAACTGCGAACCGTCGGCGTATGGGCCGAGCTTCGCGTGGCCGTCCGCGATGGCCACCGGGCCGGGGCCGTTGGCGCCGCCGTCGGTGCCTGATCGCGAGCCCCACGCAGGCGCGGCCGCGAACTGGTCGGTGGAGAGCGACGAAACGACTGCGATCGCGTCCTTACCCGGATCGCCCTTCGGCCCCTGGGGCCCCTCGGGGCCGCGGTCACCGGTCGCGCCGCGCGGGCCCTGTGGGCCCTGTGGGCCCTGCGCGCCGGTGTCGCCCTTGGCGCCGGCCGCACCGGTGGGGCCGGTATGACCACGCGGGCCTCGTGCGCCGCCGTCGCGAAGCGCTTGACGGACCGTCGGGCTGATCTGGCTGACCGAGGTGATCAGGTAGTGCTGAGCGGCGAACGCGCCGCCTCCCAGCGCCAAGAAGAGGGCGAGCGTGCCGACCACGCCGCCGTAGCTGAACCTGCGCAAGTGAAAGACCTCCCCTGAGATCTGATCGAGTGACTGCACCGGAGTCGCCAGACCACGAGCGGATCTGACGACGAGGATCGGGCAGTGTGGCGCCGAGCATCCCCTCGCAGGGGCAACTCGTCTGCGAACGGACCGCCCGCTCCCTACGATCTGACACCCATGCCCGCGCTGATCCACACCTGCTATCGCATCGGTGACATCGACCGCTCCGTCGCCTTCTACGAGGCGCTCGGCTTCGAGGAGATCGGCCGCATGCCGATTCGCGAGGAGGCGATCAACGTCTTCATGGGCCTGCCCGGCGACGGCCCCCGCCTGGAGCTGACGTACAACTTCGGGGTCGACTCCTACGACCTCGGCACGGGCTACAACCACATCGCGATCACGGCCGACGACCTCGACGCGACGCTCGGCCGCCTGGCGGAGCAGGGCATCGAGCCCGAGAAGCCGCCCTACACCGTCAGCGAGGGCGGCAACCGCCTCTGCTTCGTCCGCGACCCGGACGGCTACCGGATCGAGCTGATCGAGCGCAGCTCGTAGAGCGCCTGGGGCGGCAGCCCGCGCACGTCGAGGAGCGCGACCTGGCGGGCGGGCGAGCCCGCGATCGTGCGCAGGCCCGCGGGTCCGAACGCGAGCGGCGGGAGATCGCGGACGGCTTCGCCGCCGCTGCGGAGCGCTCGGACCGGCCGACCGGGCTCGAACATCTGGAGCCGGTCCATCGCCTCGACCGTCTCGCCGCGCGCGACGAACGCGACCGCGGCGCCGGGCGGATAGGCGCGCAGGACCGCGGGCAGCCGCGCATAGTAGGTGTCGATGAAGCTGTAATAAGACCGCAGCGCGGCCGCCGCGCCGAGCGCCCCGAGTGTGGCGAGAAGCACGATCGGCAGCGTGGCGGCGGCCACTGGGCGCCGGCCCGCGAGCAGGACGACGGCGATCGCCGCGGCGGCGGCCAGCACCGCGATCCCGACGTAGGTGATGGAGCGACCGAACGACGGCCCGGCGCCGCCGAACAGCGCGTCCGCCCCGAGCAGCCCCGGGAGCGCAGCCTTCTGATACGCCCCCGCCTGCGAGATCGCGCCCTGCGCGACCACCTGCGCGACGGTGGCGCCCGCGACGCCTAGCGCACCGGCCGCCGCGACGCGCGGGCGGCGCCCGAGCAGGGCGGCCAGCCCGGCGGCGAGGAACAGCGGAGCGTAGGGATCGACATAGCGGCCGTAGGCGAGGTAGTCGATGCGCGTGCGCGTGAGCGGCCCGACCCCTTCGAGCTGGAGCGCGCCGAGGACGGCGGTGCCCACGAGCGCGACCGTCATGACGAGGCCCAGCGCACGCATGCCTGGCGCACGATGGCGCAGGACCGCGATGACCCCCACCGCCACGAGCCCGACGGGCGCCACCGCCAAGTACCAGAGCTCGCCGACGAGGATGCGCGCGAAGCGTCCGGCCCCGCTCACGGCGACACCCCGTGAGATGCCGAGCGCCCCGGTGCCCAGCGGATAGAGCGCGTCGATCACCGCGCGATCGACTGCGAGCACGGCCGCGCAGCCGACGAGCAGCACCGCCGCCGCCGGCACGACCGTCTTGCGACTGCGGCCCGCCGTGACATGCAGGAGCGCGAAGGCGGTCACGACCGGCACCGGGACCATCCGATGGTGCAGCGCGAACAGCGCCACGGCGAGCACGGCCGCACCGAGGGCACGCCGCGCCGACGGCTCGCGCAGCAGTCGCAGAAGCGCCAGCGCGTACCACGACGTGACGAGCGCGAGCGGGACGAGCGGCCACACCTGACCGACCTGAAGCGCGACGCCGGGGTACACCGCCGCACCGGCGGCCGCGAGCGTGGCGCGTCCCGGCGGCAGCGCGAACGCCTCCCGCGCGAGCGCGCGCAGCGGCAGCACCATCAACGCGCCCGCGAGGACGTTGAGCGCGACGGCGTAGTGGTAGACGGCGTGGATGCTGGTCGTGAACAGGTACGGGATCGCCAAGGGCAACCCGTAGCCGAACGCGTAATAGGCGCTCACCTGCTGCGGCGTTCGTCCCGCGCCCGCGACCCAGCGCGCAACCGCGAGATAGCCCTCGCTGTCGACGTTCAGCGCCGGCAGGTGCGCGGGCGCCAGCGCGAACAGCGCGAGGTAGAACGCGCCGACGCCGGTGACGGCGGCCGGCAGAATCCAGCGGCGGGCGGCCACGCGCGCACGCTAGCCGCGGCGGGCGACGCCGT
>DASTWP010000132.1:0-13623 GCA_035765835.1 Solirubrobacteraceae bacterium | reverse complement strand
GGGCTGCGAACGTACGAATAATTGCGACGTTCGCGGCCCGTACGTGGCGGGGGAGGCGGCAGGCCGCGCGGAGCGCGGCCGAGCGGCAGCACGACAGGCGCCCGAGGACCCGGGCGCCCGATCAGCGCGAGCGGATCCACGTACCCCCAGCGATCGCCGGCCCGGCGCGCACCCAGTCGGATGACACCCCCTTCACCAGCCCTCCCGACCACGGCGCCGGCGAGAACCACCGCGCCACGGCGGACGACGACAGACGAGAGACCGAGCTCGGTCGCGACGAGCGAGGCGCAGCGAATCGAGACCCCGAGCGAGCGCCTCGGAAGGGGCCCCGCGAACGCGACGCGCCCCGAGCACGCCGCACGCACCGGCGACCCCGGCGCGGCCCGCAGATCCACCCCCCTCGATGCGCCGGCGCGAAAGGGCGCTGCGGCCGTGTAGTGGAAGCGCCCCACGACGGGACCGCTCACCGGGCGCACCCAAGCGCCGTGCGCCGGCGGCGCGTGCAGGAGCAGCGCGGCGAGCGACGCGAGGGCCGCGAGCGCGAGGAGGGGACCGTGTGAGGCGCGCATGCCCGCGACCGTAGGCGCGCCCGCCGCGAAGCCGCGCGGCCGTGCGTGAAGAGACGCAGCCGCGTTGCAGGTCCGTCACGAAGTGAGCGCCCGGTAGAGCGCATTCGCGCTCGTACCGGTGAGCTCCGCGACGACCGCCGCGGCCGGCCGCGCCCGCGCGCCCGCCTCGACCAGCCGCCGCAGCGCCGGCAGCGCCGCGTCCAGGTCGGAGGAAGGGACGGCGGCGGCCCCGATGACGAGGACGATCTCACCGCGCGGCTCCGTGTCGGCGAAGCGCGCGGCCACCTCGGACGCGGGCCCCCGCACGACCTCCTCGTGCACCTTCGTCAGCTCCCTGCAGACGGCGACGGGCCGTTCCCCGTCGATGCCGGCCAGGAGCCGCAGGGTGGCGCCGAGGCGGCGCGGCGACTCGAACGCGACGAGCGTCTCCGGCGCCGAGCGCAGCAGCGCAGCCAGCTCCCCCGCCTTGCGCGGCAGGAACCCCACGAACCGCCACCGCTCCGCGGGCAGCGCGCTCGCCACCAGCGCGCTCAACACGGCGCTCGGCCCGGGCAGCACCTCGACCGCCAGCCCCGCCGCCACGCACCCCTGGACGAGCACGAAGCCCGGATCGCTCACCAGCGGCATGCCCGCGTCGCTGACCAGCGCGACGACCTCCCCGGCGCGCATCCGCGCCACCAGCTCCGCCGCGCGCGCCCGCTCGTTGTGCTCGTGGTAGCTGACGAGCGTCGCCTTCACCCCGTAGCGGTCGAGCAGCACGCGCGTGCGCCGCGTGTCCTCGCAGGCGATCACGTCCGCCTCTCGCAGCGCCGCGAGCACGCGCAGCGTGACGTCCTCGAGGTTCCCGATCGGCGTGGGGCACACGACGAGCCGCCCGGGCGCGCCGCCCGCGCGCTCAGCCGACACCGACCGCCTCGAGCGCCATCGCCGCGGCGCCGAGCATCCCCGACTCCGCGCCGAACCGCGCGGGCGCGATCCGCACCACGTCGCGCGCCGGCGACAGCGCCCGCCGCGCGACGGCCTCGCGCGCGGGCGCGAGCAGCAGCTCGCCGGCCGCGATCGCGCCGCCGCCGATCAGCACGACCTCCGGGTTGAAGACGTTGACGAGGTTCGCGACCCCGATCCCGAGGCGCTCGCCGATCAGCGCGAGCACGTCGCGCGAGGCCGCGTCGCCGTCGTGCGCCAGCTCGGTCACGAGCGCGCCGGTCACGTCGCGCCCGCCCGCCAGCGCGTGTCCCAGCGCCGACTCCGGCGCCGCCCGTGCCACGCGCAGCCCCTCGCGGCCGATCGCGATGCCCGACGCCAGCGCCTCGAGACAGCCGTGGTTCGGGCAGCGACCCGGGCACGGCGGCCCGTTGACGTCGATCACCATGTGCCCGAGCTCGGCCGCAGCGCCGCTGGCCCCGCGCACGAGCCGCCCCTCGACCACCAGCCCGCCGCCGATGCCCGTGCCGAGCGTCAGCATCACCGCGTCCTCGGCGCCGCGCGCCGCGCCGTAGCGCCACTCCGCGAGCATCGCGCAGTTCGCGTCGTTGTCGACGACGACCGGCAGGTCGAGGCGCTCGGCGAGCATGTCGCGGATCGCGAGATCCTCGAGCGGAAGGTGGTTCGAGGCGAGCACGACGCCGCGCGCGTGATCGACGAGCGCCGGGATGCCGAGGCCGACCCCGTGGACCTCCTCGCCGCTCGCGTCGCGCATCTCCTCGACCGCCGCGACGATCGAGTCGAGCACCGCTGCCGGCCCTTCGCGGGCGACCAGGCGGTACGTGCGGTGCTGCACGTCCAGGCGCTCGTCGACCGCGCCGGCGAGCACCTTCGTCCCGCCGACGTCGACGCCGATCACGCAGCGGGGCGCCATGTCGGCCACCATACACGGCACATGCCGGACCCCATCGAGCCCGCCGCGCCTGCGCCCGAGCCGCCGCAGTACCGCGTCTACCGCGCCCGCCCGCGCCTTCCCGGGCGCGGCGGCGACGGATTGAGCGGCCTGCGACGCGGCCGCGACGGCGGGGGCCGCCGGCGCGCGCGCGGGCCGATCACGCCGGGACGCGTGATCAAGTGGATCGTGCTCGCCGTCGTCGGCTGGCTGCTGCTGTCGCTCGTGCTGTTCCTGCTGAGCGCGCAGTTCGCGCAGACGCGCGTGGGCTCCGACGCCGGCGGCGAGCTCTCGGGCGGCGGCGCGCCGATCGTGGGAACGCAGACCGTGCTGATCCTCGGCTCCGACCTCCGGCCGAAGGGCAGCAAGGAGCCGGGCGCGCAGACCTCCGGCCCGAGCCGGTCGGACACGATGATGCTGCTGCGCGTAGGTGGCGGGCACTCGGCGAAGCTGTCGATCCCGCGCGACACGATCGTCGCCATCCCCGGCCACGGCCGCGGCAAGATCAACTCGGCGTTCGCCTACGGCGGCAACGCACTGGCGATCCGCACCGTCAAGGACTTCCTCGGCATCAAGATCAACCACGTCGTCGACGTGAACTTCGCCAACTTCCCGGGGCTCGTCGACGCGATGGGCGGCATCGACTACACGGGCGGCTGCGTGGTCTCGCGCATCAACGGCGGCTACAAGAACGGCGGCATCACGCTGCATCTGAAGGCCGGCACGCACCACCTCGACGGCAAGCAGGTGCTGGCGCTCGCCCGCACGCGCGAGAACCTCTGCAACCGCAAGGAGAACGACTTCACGCGCGCGCGCCGCCAGCAGCGCATCCTCAGCGCGATGAAGAGCCGCGTGCTCTCCTTCAGCGGCTTCATCCGCCTGCCGTGGATCGCCTGGAACGCCCCGCGCGCGGTCGAGACGGACATGGGCGCGCCCGGGATGGTGGGCCTCGCCGCCTCCGCGCTCACGTCCGGCGGCGCACCGACGAAGGTGCTGCCGGTCGACCCGGCGACCGACGAGCCGCTCTCCGCGACCGCCGTCCGCCAGGCGGTCGACCGCTTCCTGCGCGGTTAGTCCGACGAGGAGGAGGGCTTCTTCGGCGGCGACGCGGGCTTCGCGTCGGTCTTCGGCTTCGCGTCGGCCTTCTTCTCGGCCGTCTTCGCCTCGGTCTTCTCCGCGCCCTTGTCCGCCGAGCGCTCCAGCTCGCGGTTGCGGCGCTTCGTGCCGTAGTCGGTGTTGTAGAAGCCCTTGCCCTTGAAGTGCACCGCGACGGGGTGGAACACGCGCTGCACCGGCCGGTCGCAGGTCTCGCACGTCTCGACGGGGTCGTCGGTCATCCGCTGCATGACCTCGAACGTGTGCCCCTTCTCGCAGCGGTACTCGTAGATCGGCATGGCACTCTCAGTATAGGAGTGCCAACCGGCGCCCCGGGCCGGTGCAACGTACCCTTCCGCCGATGCCGGCCGACGTCGTGACCATGGACAAGATCGTCGCCCTCTGCAAGCGCAGGGGCTTCGTGTTCCCCTCCTCGGAGATCTACGGCGGCCTCGGCTCGACCTACGACTACGGGCATTACGGCGTGCTGCTGAAGACGAACGTCAAGGGCGAGTGGTGGCGCGCGATGCTCCAGGACCGCGACGACATCGTCGCGCTGGACTCGGCGATCCTCCAGCACCCGCGGGTGTGGGAGGCAAGCGGCCACCTCTCCGGCTTCACCGACCCGCTGGTCGACTGCCGCGCCTGCGGGCAGCGCTTCCGCGCCGACCACCTCGGCGAGCTCGCGTGCGGGCGCAAGCCGTCCAAGCACCCCGGCGAGACCCCGGAGTGCGACCTCACGCAGGCGCGCGACTTCAATCTCATGTTCGAGACGACGGTCGGGCCCGTGAAGGAGTCCGGCTCGACCGCCTACCTGCGCCCGGAGACCGCGCAGGGGATCTTCATCAACTTCAAGAACGTCCTGCAGTTCTCCCGCAAGAAGCCGCCGTTCGGCATCGCGCAGGTCGGCAAGTCGTTCCGCAACGAGATCACGCCCGGCAACTTCGTCTTCCGCACGCGCGAGTTCGAGCAGATGGAGATGGAGTTCTTCGTCCCGCCGGGCGACGCGGGGCGCTGGTACGAGTTCTGGAAGCAGGCGCGCTTCGACTGGTACGCCGACCTCGGCATCCGGCCCGACCACCTGCGCCTGCGCGAGCACGACGCCGACGAGCTCTCCCACTATTCGAGCGGCACCAGCGACGTCGAGTACCTCTTCCCGATCGGCTGGTCGGAGCTGGAGGGCATCGCCAACCGCGGCGACTTCGACCTCACGCAGCACGCGCAGTTCTCCGGCGAGAAGCTCGAGTACTTCGACCAGGGCAGCGGCGAGCGTTACGTGCCGCACGTGATCGAGCCGGCCGCGGGCGCCGACCGCGCGACGCTCGCGTTCCTCGTCGACGCCTACGACGAGGAGCAGGTGGAGGGCGAGCAGCGCACGGTGCTGCGCCTGCACCCCCGCCTCGCGCCGGTGAAGGCCGCGGTGCTGCCGCTCGTGCGCAAGGACGGCCAGCCCGAGCTCGCGCAGGAGGTCGTCGCCGCGCTGCGCGCGCGCATGCAGACCGAGTACGACGAGGGCGGCTCGATCGGCAAGCGCTACCGCCGCCAGGACGAGATCGGCACGCCGTGGTGCGTGACGATCGACCACCAGTCGCTCGAGGACCGCACGGTCACGGTGCGCGACCGCGACTCGCTCGAGCAGGAGCGCGTGGCGATCGACGAGCTTCCGGGCGCGCTCGCAGCGCGGCTCGCCGCCGATTGGCGGACACCGAAGCTCGCCGCGTAGCGATGTACGCGGCTACGCTGGCGCGAGTGCGCCCCGCACGCACGCTCGCACTCTCGCTCGCACTGACGCTCCTCGCGGCCGCCCCGGCGGCCGGGGCGACGTACGCGGCGCCCGGCGGCAGCGGCGACTGCTCGCAGGCGAGCCCGTGCTCGCTGCAGACCGCGGTGACCCAGGCCGCGTCGCAGGCCGACAAGACCGCGATCGCGCTTCCCGGCGACTACATCCTGACCGGCACGGCGACGGTGCCGAGTGGCGTCACGCTCCAGGGCAGCCCGGGCGCGGACATCGCGGGACCGACGGGCATGGCGGGGGTGTCGACCGCGGCGGGCACGATCGAGCGGATCGTGCTCGAGGGCTTCGGCGCGGGCGGGAGCGCGGTGCACCTGACGGGCGGCGGCACCCTCGTGGACGCGGTCGCGAAGGGCAACGACGGCGCCGACGCGGTGCTCAGCGACTCCGGCGGGACCCTGACGAACGTCACGGCCTACGCGGCCGGCGGCGGCGCGGCGCTCCACGTGGCGACGCTCGCCCTCGCGTGGCCAGGCGTCGGCTCGTCGATCCTCGCGAGCGACGGCTCGGCACCCGCGGTGCGCAACGACTCGGCGCAGTCGCCGTCCTACGACCACACCGACGCCGGCACCGTCGACCCGCAGTTCGTCAGCCCGCCGGGCGACCTGCGGCTGAAGGCCGGCTCGCCGGCCGTCGACGCGGGCGTCCCGGGCGTCGACCCCACCGGGCGCCTCGACGCCGACGGCCTGCCGCGGCAGTTCGGCGCAGCCATCGACCAGGGGGCCTACGAGCTGACGCCGCCGGGCGTCAGCGCCGCACCGGTGGATGCGGTCGGCCAGAGCACCGCCACGTTCCACGGCACGGTCTTCCCGAACGCGCGCGAGACGCAGCTCTCCTTCCTCTACGGTCCGGCCTCCGCGCCGTTCAGCTCGAGCCGCCCGGTCGGCACGCTGCCCGCGGGCACCGCGCCGGTCGCCGTCTCGCAGGCGATCACCGGCCTGCAGCCCGGTACCACCTACCTCGTGAGCCTCGTGGCGTCGAGCAGCGCGGGCGTACAGGCGAGCCCCCCGATCACGTTCGCCACCGCGCCCGCGCCACCCGCGCCGATCGTGCTGCCGCCGCGCCGCGCCGCCACGATCCTGCTGCTCGGCTCCAACCGCGTGCGCGTCGACAGCCGCCGCCGCTGGCGCGTGCTGATCCAGTGCCCGAAGATCGAGCTCTACTCCTGCCAGGGCGTGCTGGCCGTGCGCTCCGTGAAGGCCGTGCGCTTCGGGCCGGGGCCGAAGAAGCGGCTCGTGTTCGGCTCGCTGCGCTTCGACGTGCCCGCCGGCGCGACGATGCGCATCGGGCCGACGCTCACGAAGGCCAGGGCGAAGCTCGCGCGCAAGCTGCGCAGCACGCCGGTCGCGGTGTCCGTGATCACGCAGGGCGCGGCGCTGGACGACCAGCGCTTCTTCGCGCGGCGCTTCACGATGCTCGGCCCGCGGCGCTAGCCGGCCGGCTCGTCCTGCGGCGGCTCCGCCACGCGCGGCCGCCGCCGGCGCGCGAGCAGCAGCACCGCCAGGGCGATCGCGATCAGCGCGAGCGCCAGCGCCGCGTAGCGCAGCGGGTGCCCGCCGCTCGCCTTGTGCGAATGGTGATGGCGGAAGACCACCGGCACGTGGTGCCTGCGCAGATAGGCGTCGAACTGCTTCTCGCCGTGCGAGGGGTAGACCGCCTTCTCGCGCTTGCGGTCGGTCATCACCAGCTCGACCGAGTGCGCGACGCGGTTGATCTCCGCGACCGTCCCCTTGCCGGCGGCGACGTCCGCGCGCAGCTTGGCGTAAGAGACCTTGGTCGCCTTCGGCGGCGTGGACGCGGCGAGCGCCGGGCCCGCGCCGGCGGTGCAGGCCGCGGCGAGGAGCAGCGCCGCGGCCGTTGCTCGTGCGCGCATCGCCGCGGAGGATCGGGCAGCGAGGCTGACGGATTCCTGAGAGCCGCCGCTACGGGCTCCGATACGAGCGCGTCAGCGGCCCGTAGTAGCGCCCGCCGTCCGGCGAGACCCACCGCACCCGGTAGCGCCGCCCGGCGACCTGCCGCGTCGTCGTCGCCCAGTAGCCGCGCGCGTTCGTCGTGTCGTGCTTGAGGAAGTGCCACTGGCGGCCGTGGCGCGAGCGGAAGTCGATCGAGACCCGCGCTCGCCCGTGCGCCGCCCGCACGAGGCCCCACAGCGACGTCCTGCGGTGCCCGAGGATCGCCACGAGCGGCAGGCGGAATCCGTCGTAGGCGAGCTTCGCGGCGCCGCCCGACGTGCGCAGCCCGGACTCGAAGCCGCCATAGCGCTCCGGCCCGCTCGCGGCGCGCGGGTCGTCGTCGCGCATCAGGTACTGCGAGAACGCTCGCACGTGCCCGTCGCGGTAGGCGATGCGCTCGGAGATCGAGCGGAACTCCGCCTGCGCGGTGTAGCTGACGCCCATGTAGGGGTCGGGCCTGCTCTGGATGCCGAACTCGGTCAGGTAGATGCCGATCCCGCGCGGGATCGCGTGCGTGGCGCCGGCGCGCGAGAGCACGCGATCGAGGCGGCCGAGGACGCCGATCGTCACGTCGCCCGGCTGCGGCGGCACGTAGAACGGCCCCGCCGCCGGCGTGTAGGCGTGATGCGCCCAGCCGTGCACGCGCAGCTCGTGGCAGCCGCGCCGCTTGCGGTCGTGCGAGTCCAGGCACAGCGCCCCGCGCACGAAGCGCAGCGGCGAGACGACGTGGCTCGTCCCGCGCGGCGCGGTCTCCCCGAGCAGCACCTTCGACCCCGGCACGCCCGCGCGCTCGAGCCCCTCGACGCCCGCGAACGCGAGCTTGCGGTAGATGCCGGGCGAGGCCGCGACGCGGTGCCGGCGCGAGCCCGTGTACTGCGGCATCAGGAAGTCCGGGTGGTTGGGCTCGTTCCAGATCGCGTAGAAGCGCACCTCGCTGCCGTAGCGGCGGCCGACCGCCGTCATGAAGCGGCCGAAGCGCGTCGGGCTCGGGCGCGTGACGTGGTCGCGGCGGTCGTGCGTGGCCCACCTCGGCACCGGGCCGGTCACGGTCAGCAGCACGCGCATGCCGCGGGCGCGGGCCTCGGAGATGATCCGGTCGTAGCGGCCGAAGCCGGGGTACTGCGCCGGGTCGGTCTCGTCGAAGCGCGGCACCGTGGCCGAGTCGTGGTCGGGGGCGACGGAGTTCCAGTACATGACGACGCGCAGCCACTGCACGCCGAAGCCCTGGATCTCGTCCAGGGTCTGGGTGCGCAGCGCGGCGTCGTCGCTCATCAGCTCGCGCGGGGCCTCGAAGATCGTGAACTGGGACGGGCTCGCCGCGGCGGCGGCCGGCAGTGCCAGCGCCGCGCCGAGGATCAGGGTCAGCAGAAAGGGACGCATCGGACCCGGAACCCGGCAAGGCGGGCCGGGGTTCCGCTCGGCAGTCAGCTTCCTGACGGTCCGCGCCCTTGCCGGGGCGAGTACATTCGGCGCAGTGCGCGTGCTCGTGACAGGCGCGGCGGGGTTCGTCGGCCAGGCCGTCTGCGGTGAGCTGCTGGCCCGCGGCCACGACGTCCGCCCCCTCGTCCGCCGGCCGGGCTCCGAGCCCGCCGGGACCGCGGCCGTGCTCGCCGACCTGACCGACGAGCATGCGGTGCGCGCAGCGCTCGCCGAGGCCGCGCCGGAGGCGGTCGTGCACCTGGCGGCGGAGATCGCCTCGCAGCGCGACGTCAAGCGCATCCACGAGGTCAACGTGGAGGGCACGCGCCGGCTGCTGGACGCCGCCCGCGCGGCCGGCGTGACGCGCTTCCTCTTCGCCTCGACCGTCGTCACCGGCGACGCGCACGGGCAGCTGCTGACCGAGGAGCGCCCCCTGAACGTCGAGACCGCCTACGGCGAGTCCAAGCAGGCGGGCGAGCGGCTGCTCGCCGAGTCCGGCCTGCACGGCATCGTCATCCGCCCGGGCCACGTCTACGGCCCCGGCGGCTGGTACGCGGAGGAGATCGTCCCGCTGCTGCTGCGCCCCGGCCGCTTCGCGGTGATCGGGCGCGGCGAGAACTGGTGGGACGTGGTGCACGTCGACGACGTCGCGCGCGCGATCGCGATGGCGCTCGAGCACGCGCCGGCGGGCGCCGTCTACCACGTGGCCGACGACGAGCCGGTGCGCCTCTACGACTTCCTCGCGCTGACCGCCGAGGAGCTCGGGCGCAAGCGGCCCCGGCGCCTGCCGGTGACGCTCGCGCGCCTCGCAGCGGGCCGCGACCCGGTGCGCGCGGTCACGCGCAGCGCGCGCACGTCGAACGCGCGCATCCGCCGCGAGCTGGGCTGGCGCCCGATGTACCCGAGCGCGCGCGAGGGCGTGCCGGCCGCGATCCGCGCGCTGCGCGGCGAGACGTCAATGACGGTCGTCGATGAGCCCGCGGACGGCGAGGACGGCGGCGCGGCTGCTGGCGGCGAAGTCGCGCCCCGGTTCAGCCAGCATCCGCAGGGCGATCCCGTCGCCGAGCGCGAACAGGACGTCGGCGACCGCCTCGGGTCCGGCGCCTAGGTGCAGCACGCCTTCGGCCTGCTTGGCCGCGAGCAGCCCCGCGACATGCGTGCGCATGCGGCCCATGAGCGCCGCGAACTCGGCCGCGACCTCCGCATTGCGCCGCGCGAGCGTGAACAGCTCGAAGACGAGCGTGACGAACTCCGGATCCTCGCGGACGGTGACCTCCAGCGAGCGCGCGAGCAGGTCGACGAAGTCCTCGGACGTGCGCGCGCCGGCGAGCTGCTGCTCGAGCAGCCCGAGGCGCAGCTCGCTGTCGCGGCGCACGACCTCGGCGAGCAGCCGCTCCTTCGTGCCGAAGTAGTAGTGCAGGAGGCCGCGCGAGACGCCCGCCTCGCGCGCCACGTGGTCGAACGTCGAGCCCGCGACGCCGCGGCGCGCGACGCTCGCGCGCATCGCATCCACGATCCGCTGTGCCTTCTCGCCCTCGATCGCGCGCGCGGCTGCGACACCCGCCTCCATCGCGGCGAAATCTAGCTGGCCGCCCAGCCAGCGGCGCGCGACACGTGCCTCAGAGCGCCGGCGCCAGACAGGGCATGCTGCCGCTCGCCGTCCGGCCACCGGCGCGCAGCGTGTAGGCCCAAATGCTCGAGCAGCGCGGCGGCGTGCGCAGCAGGTCGTGGGCCACGAGCCGGTGGTCGCGGACGCGCCGGACGCGAGAGCCGCCGGATGGCGTCGGCACGCGGATGCGGTGGTAGAAGGTCTGCCGCACGCGCCGGCCGGCACCGAGCGACAGCTCGAGGCGCGCCGGCGTGACCGTGGTCGGCGGCGGGGGCGAGAACGCGACCGGCAGCCGGTCCAGGCGGAACTCGAGCCGCCCTCCGGAACGGGCGAAGCGCGCGGTGGTCGTCGTGGCGGTGGGAACCGCCGCCCCGATCTGCGGCGCCAGCAGCGCGGCGGCGGTGTCGGCCCCGAGCAGCGTGCTCTTGATCGTGACCTCGCCGGGGCTCGCGCCGAGCGTCGCCGCCAGCGACCAGACGAGCTGCGTGTCGCCGCCCGGCGCGAGGAAGCCCTCGACGTTCATCGCGTAGCTGCCGAAGCCGACGCCGGCGCCGGCCGCCGCCGCACGCGGGTCGAAGCGCGTCCCGCCCGGCAGCGTGAGCACGAGCGGTGCGGCCGGGGTGTCGAGGCCGAGCACGAGCGACGTGCCGAGGCGCGCGTTGTCGGGATCGAGCGACACCGCGGGCGCCGCCTGCGCGTGCGCGGTCGCGGCGCCGGTGGACAGCGACACCGCCAGGCACAGCCAGGCGGCTGCGCGGCGCGGGCTCAGCCGAGGTGCCCTCTCAGCGCGGCTGTCGAGCGGACCACGATCCGGCCTCGCTTGAGCGTGATCGTGCCCTCGTTCTCGAGCCAGTGCAGCAGCCGCGTCGCAGCGTCCTTGGGCGCCCCGGCGAGCTTCGCGAGGTCGGTCGGGCTGCCCGCGAGCTCGATGTCCCGCTCCCCGGGATGGGCGGCCTGACGCGCCTCGACCTGCGCGAGCAGCGTCGCGAGGATGCGGCCGTTGACCGTCGACGTCGCGCTTGCGAACGCGCGCTCGTTCGCGACGCTCAGCAGGCCGGCGACGTGCACGGCCATGCTGATGGCGGCCTCGGCGTTCCCGCGCAGGATGGCCATCAGATCGTCGCGCGAGATCGCGATCGCCGTGGTCGGCTCGACCGTCTGCATCGTCGCCGCGCGGCGGTCGCTCGCGAACAGGGCGAGCTCGCCGACCATGCCGCCGTGGCCGACGTGCGCCAGCGCGATCGGCTGGCCGTCGACCAGCCGGCGCATCACCTTCACCTGCCCGCTGTGGACGACGTAGCAGTTGTCGCCCAGGTCGCCTTCGCGGAAGACGGTCTCGCCGGCGCCCCAGCTGACCTCGTGCACCTTCCCGGCCAGCTCCTCGATCTCCGCGTCCGAGAGGGAGGCGAAGAGATCCAGGCTGTCGAGCAGCGCGACGACCGTGTCATGCGAGAGGCTCAAGTGCAGGGTCCTTCCTTGCGAGCGATCCTAAACAGGTTGCCCTGCGGTGTGTGAGCGGGTTACGCTCGCCCGCCCACCCCTTGATCACTCCTCTCGCCCGATTCGCGGTTCGCCATGCCGTGCCGGTCCTCGCCGGCTGGCTGCTGCTCGTCGCCGGTCTGGGCGTGGCGGCGATCGGCGTCGAGGGCAAGGTGCAGCCTTCGCTGCTGCTCGTGCCCGGCACGGAGTCCTCGCACTGGGAGCAGGTGCGCAAGGGCAGCTTCAACGAGTCGCTGATCGTGCTGCTCGCGGGCCCGGCGCGCGAGATCGACCGTCAGGGGCCGCGGCTGGCGGCCGCGCTCGAGGCGCGCCCCGGCACGCGCGCGATCTCGCCGTGGACCGCGAGCGCCGAGCAGCTCCGGCGGTTGCGGCCGAGCCCGACGCAGGCCGCGATCGACATCGACCTCAAGCTCCCGCCGGGCGGCAACATCAACACGGTCGTCGAGCCGCTCGACCGCTTCGTCAAGTCGCACGTGCAGCCGCCCCTGCACGAGTACCTCGCCGGCATCCCGTCGCTCGGCAGCGAGGTCAACAAGTCCTCGATCGACGCGCTGCACAAGGGCGAGATGATCGCCGTGCCGATCCTGATCCTGGTCGTGCTGCTGATCTTCCGCAGTCCGATCGCGGCGGGGATCCCGCTGCTGATCGCGGGCGGGACCGTGGTCATGGGCTTCGGCCTGATCTCGCTGATCCTGTCGTTCACGAACCTCGACGCCGTGGTCCTCAGCGCGGCCTCGATGCTCGGGCTCGCGCTCGGCGTCGACTACTCGCTGCTGATCGTCACGCGCTTCAGATCGTGCCTCGCGGAGGGGTATGCGCCGCGCCAGGCCGCCTCGATCGCGGCCAACACGGCCGGGCGCACGGCGAACTTCGCGGGCTTCGTGCTGCTCGCGATCACGGTCGTGGCGTTCCTGCTCTCGCCCGGCTCGATCCTTCTCTCGATGGCGATCGGCATGAGCGTGGTGACGGTGCTCAGCATGCTCGGCGCGATCCTGCTGGCGCCCGCGATGACGAGCCTGCTGGGGCACCGCGTGAACCGCTGGCAGATCGGCGGCCCGCCTGCCGAGGACGGCGGCCTGATCGCGCGCATCGTCGCTCGCGTCAGCGGCCGGGCGGCGCTCGCCACCGGGCTGCTGGCCGTGGTGCTGGGGCTGCTCGCCTCGCCCGTGCTCGGCCTCGAGACGACGCCGCCCGACCCCCGCGTGCTCCCCAAGGGCAGCGAGGGGCTCGCGGCCTTCGACGCGCTGCGCGCCGCGCACTTCGGGCCGGAGATCGACGTGGCGCTCGCGGCGCCGAACGGCACCCTGCTGGATCCGGGGCGGCTGCGCGAGATCGCCGGCCTCGAGCAGGCGATCGCGCGCCTGCCGCTCGTCAAGGCCGTCACCGGCCCGGGCCTGATCGCGGACGCCACCGCGGACCTGCGCCGCGCGCCGGAGCAGATCGGCCGCTCGCGCCGTGACCTCGCGGCGGCGCAGGACGAGCTGAGCACCCGCTCGCGCCAGCTCGATCGCGCCCGCCGGGAGGCCCGCGTGCAGGCCGACGACGTCGCGCGCGGCCTGCGCTCGGCCGAGGGGCTGCTCGCCAACGGCAAGAGCCTGCTGAGCGCGGCCGGCAGCCATGCCGGGGACGTGACCAGGCTGCGGACGGGGCTGAGCGCCGCGCAGGCCGGCGCGCGTGAGCTCGCGTCGGGGACGCGCACGCTGAGCAGCCAGGCCCAGCTGCTCGCGGGCGCGCTCGGCGAGATCCAGAAGCGCGTCCAGGCGCTGGTCCCCGCGATCGTCCAGGGGCAGTCCGCGCTGAGCGACGCAGAG
>DASTWP010000131.1:0-3754 GCA_035765835.1 Solirubrobacteraceae bacterium | reverse complement strand
CCAGGGCCGCTGGGCGCTGACGTCGACGATCTTCCGTCGGGAGCCGGCGCCCGACCAGCGCCGCCGCACGCTCGCCGAGCTGCTGCTCGAGCGCTACGGCATCGTCACGCGCGAGCAGGTGCTCGCCGAGGGCATCCCCGGCGGCTTCTCGGCGCTCTACGAGGCGCTCTCGCAGCTCGAGACGCTCGGCGCGTGTCGCCGCGGCTACTTCGTCGAGGGCCTCGGCGGCGCGCAGTTCGCGCTGCCGGGCGCGGTCGAGCGGCTGCGCGCCCAGCGCGACCCGGAGGAGGCGAAGCCGCTCGTGCTCGCCGCCACGGACCCGGCGCAGCCATACGGCGCAGCCCTGCGCTGGCCGCGCCAGGACGGCGAGGACGAGCGCCGCCGCCCGCAGCGCGCCGCCGGCGCCTATGTGGTGCTCGCCGGCGCCGAGCCCGTGCTCCACGTCGAGCGCGGGGGCCGCGGCATCACGACGCTCGCCGCGCGTGAGGACCCGCGCCTGCGCCCTGCCTTCGAGGCGCTCGCCGCGTTCGTCACCGGCGGCTCCGGCCGCAGGCTCTCGCTCGAGCGCGTCGACGGCGAGCCCGCCGTCGGCTCGGCCTGGGAGCCCCTGCTCGTCGAGCTCGGCTTCCGCCCGGGCCCGCGCAAGCTGACGCTCAGCGCGTAGCGGCTCCGTCGTCGTTGTCGATCCGCTCGGCCGCGTCGCTCGCCCAGTCGCCGGCGTGCGCGCTCCAGAGCGCGCCCGTGTGGCCGCCCGGATAGACGGCAAAGCGGTGCGGTACGCCCGCGCGCTTCAGCTCCGCGTGAAAGGCGCGGTTCTCCGAGACGAAGAACGGGTCCGAAGCGCCGACGTAGAAGCCGAGGAAGCTCGGCCAGCGCTTCAGGCGCGCGCGCAGGCCCCGGACGTAGGTGTGCGCGCTGGCGCGGCGGTCCTCGGCGTCGCTGCCGACGTCCAGCGGCGCGTCGCCGCGACGGTTGGTGGGATGGAAGTAGCCCGACCACGCCTGCACGACGGAGAAGCGGCCGAGGTGGTGAAGGCCGATCAGCATCGCGCCGTAGCCGCCGGCGGAGATGCCGATCAGCGCCCGGTCCGCGCGCCGCGCGATCGTCCGGTAGCGGTGGTCGATCGTCGCGACCGTCTCCCACACGACCGCGCTCTCCCAGTTGCGGCCCTTGCCCCAGTCGTGCCACTCGGGATCGGTGTCGCCCGGCCGCGCGCCCTGCGGCGCGACGACGATCGCCGGATGGCCGGCGCTCTGTGCGGCCTGCCCGATCTGGCGGATGATCCCGCTGCGCCAGCCGTTGCCGCCGTCCGGCAGGCCGTGCAGCAGGTAGATGACCGGATAGCGGCGGGCCGCGCCGTCGTAGCCCGCGGGCAGGTAGACGCTGTAGTGAAGCGGCCCTGCGACCGCGGCCGAGCGGAAGCTCCCCGTCAGGACCTTCGCGTCGCCTTCGGCGGCGGTCGTCGCCGGCGCCGCCAGCGCCAGCGCGGAGGCGGCGCCGAGGACGAGCTTGACGAGAGCCGGCGGCACGACGTCGAGGGTAGCGACGGTTGCTAGGGCAACTTCTTGCCCGGGTTGAAGACCCCGTGCGGGTCGAGCGCCGCCTTCACCGCGCGGTGCGCGGCGACCGCTGCGGGCGCCCATTGGCGGGAGAGGAAGCCGTTCTTGCGCACGCCGACGCCGTGCTCGCCGGTGATCGTGCCGCCGAGCTCGATCGCCATCTCCAGCAGGTCCTCCGCCGCGGCGTCCGCGCGCCGCAGCTCGTCCTCGTCGCCCGGCACGACGAGGAACGTGGAATGCAGGTTGCCGTCGCCCGCGTGCCCCCACGAGCACGCCTCGAGGCCGTGGCGCGCGCCGATCTCGAGCGTCCGCTCGACGCCCTCCGCGAGCCGGTCGACCGGCACCGCGACGTCCTCGGAGACCTTGCCCCCGCGTGCGGCGCTGACGGCGTGCGAGACGCCGTCGCGCCAGCGCCACAGCGCGGCGGGCTCTGGCCTCAGCACACCGGGGCCGAGCGCCTCGGCCAGCTCCCGCGCCTCGTCCTCCGAGCCGTCGGCCTCGGCGAGCACGAGGAAGCCGCCGCCGTCCGGCAGCCCGCCGGGAAAGCCGCCGCCGGCGAGGCGCACGGCCGCCGCGTCGAGGTACTCGATCGCCGCGGGCACGACGCCGGAGCCGAGCAAGCGCTCGATCGCCCCGGCGCCCGCCGCAGCATCCGCGAAGACGCCGCAGACCGGCAGCGAGACCGGCGGCGCGGGCATCAGTCGCAGCCACGCGGCCGTGACGATCCCAAGCGTCCCCTCGCTGCCGCACAGCAGCCCGGTGAGGTCGTAGCCCGCGACGTCCTTGCGCGCGGCGCCGCCGAGTCGCACCAGCTCGCCCGGCGCGAGCACCGCCTCGAGCCCGAGGACCCAAAAGCGCATCACGCCGTACTTGAAGCAGTGCGGGCCACCCGCGTTCGTGGCGATGTTGCCGCCGATCTGCGACTGCTCGGCGGCCCCCGGGTCGACGGGGAAGACGAGCCCGTTCTCGCGCGCGAGCCGCTGCACGGTCGCGGTGCGCACCCCGGCCTCGACGTGGGCGCGCCACAGCAGCGGCTCGAACGCGCGCACGCGATCGAGGCGGTCGAGGGCGACGACGACGCCCCCGCCGAGCGGCGTGGCGCCGCCGGCGAAGCCGGTGCCGCCGCCCCGCGGCACGATCGCCACGCCGCGCTCGCAGCACCAGGCCACGACCGCCGCGACCTCCTCGGCGCTGCCCGGCCGCACGACAGCGTCCGCGCGCCCGCGCAGCAGCGTCATGTCGTGCAGCTCTTCGCGCGCGTCCGCGCCGTCGAGCACGTGCTCGCCACCGACCAGCCGTCGCAGGTCCGAGAGCATCGGCCGACACCGTACCCTCGGGGTGGTGCCCGAGGGCGACACGATCCACCACGCCGCGAACCGGATCCGGCCGCTGCTGGAGGGCCGCGTGCCGGACGCGATCGAGACGCCGCACCCGCGCTTCGCGCGCGACCGCTGGCCCGAGCGCCTCGGCGGCCGGGCGGTGACGGCTCTCGACGCCTGCGGCAAGCACCTGCTGATCAGCTTCGAGGGCGACCTCGTCGTGCACTCGCACCTGCGCATGACCGGCTATTGGGGCACCTACCGCGACGGGCAGCGCTGGTCGCGCTCGCCGCGGCGCGCGTGGCTCGTGCTGCGCGCCGGCGCCGGCGAAGCGGTGCAGTTCGACGGCCCCGTCCTCGAGCTGCTCACGAGCGCGCGCGTGCGCAACGACCCGCGGATCGCGCACCTCGGCCCGGACATCCTCGCGCCGGAGCTCGACGAGCCGCGCTTCCTGCGCCGGCTGCGCCAGGACGACCCCGCACGGCCGATCGGCGACGCGCTGCTCGAGCAGCGCACGATCGCCGGCATCGGGAACATCTGGAAGTCCGAGGGCTGCTTCGCCGCGGCGGTCGATCCCTGGCGCGCGACCGCGGCGGTGGCAGACGAGGAGGCGCTCGCGATCGTGCGCGCCGCCCGCGCGGGCATGCTCGTCTCCGCGCAGGACGGCTTCCAGGCGCGCCTGCTGCAGGTCTACGACCGCGCCGGCCGCCCGTGCCCGCGCTGCGGCGCGCCGCTGCAGGCCCGCCGGCAGGGCGAGGGCAACCGCTCGACATACTGGTGCCCGGCGTGCCAGACGTGAGCCGCAGCCTCAAGCGCGTGGGCCACAAGGGCGCCGACCTGATCGCGCCCGGCAACACGCTCGCGAGCTTCGACGCC
>DASTWP010000130.1:0-3008 GCA_035765835.1 Solirubrobacteraceae bacterium | reverse complement strand
TACTGGTTCGGCTACATGGACGGCGCGGTGCGCGCCGGCGAGCGGGCGGCGCGCGAGGCGCGCACGGCGCTCGAGCGCGGCCGCTAGCCGCGCTCCGCCTCGCGCAGCGCGCGCTGCATCTCGCGCTGCGTGTCGCGCTTCTTGATCGCCTCGCGCTTGTCGAAGCGGTCCTTGCCGCGGGCGAGCGCGATCTCGACCTTCGCGCGCGGGCCGGAGAAGTAGATCCGCGTCGGCACGAGCGTCAGCCCGCGCTCGTTGACGCGCCCCACCAGCCGCTCGATCTCGCGCCGGTGCAGCAGCAGCTTGCGCGGCCGCTCGGGCTCGTGGTTCTCGCGGCTCGCCGGGCCGTAGGGCGGGATGTGCACGTTGTAGAGCCAGAGCTCGCCGTCGCGCACGTTCGCGTAGCCGTCCTTGATCTGGGCGGAGCCGGAGCGCAGCGCCTTGACCTCGGTGCCCTGGAGCACGATCCCGCACTCGAGCTTGTCGAGGAGCTCGAACCGGTGGGAGGCCTGCCGGTTCGTCGCCACGTCGCCGGGCGCGACCTTGCGCTTCTGCTTCGCCATCGCCACGTGACTCTATGGCGCGCAACCTTTCCGCCCGGGCCGGGTTTCCGTCTCCAAGTGCTCGCTCGCGCCCTGACGACGCTCTGCGCCGCCCTGATCGCAGCGCTCGCCCTCGCCACCGGTCCGGCGTTCGCCGACGGCTGCCCCGGCGCGAGCGGCGCCTGCCCGTACACGGGCGTGGGGATCGTCGGCCAGCGCGGCGAGGGCGTGCTGCGCTTCCCGCAGGCGGTGGCGGTCGGCCCCGACGGCGACGTCTACGTCGCCGACCAGGGCTCACACCTGATCCAGGTCTTCACGCCGACCGGGACGTTCGTGCGCGAGGTCGGCATCGCCGGCACACGCCCTGGCGAGCTGAGCGCCGGCGTCGGCGCGCTCACCGTCGCGCCCGACGGCACGCTGCTGGTCGCCGACGGCGGCAACAACCGCATCGACCGCTGGGGCCCCGACGGCACGTTCCTGGGCGCGTTCGGCGCCGGCCCGCTCGGTCGCTTCCACTTCGGCGCGGGCGTCGGCAACGACGCGGCGGCGGGCGGCGGCCTCGCAGTCTCCGGAAGCACGCTGTACGTCGTCGACAGCGGCAACCAGCGCGTGCTGCGCTTCACGACCGACGGCGGGCACGGCGCCGAGATCGTGGCGCCCGGGCTGCTCGCCAACCCCCGCGGGATCGCGGTGCGCGGCACGCGCCTGCTGATCGCCGACGACCAGCACCACCGCATCGTCGTCACCGACACCGGCGGCCATCTGCTGACGACGATCGGCGCGGGCCAGGGCGCGGGCGCCGGGCAGCTCAACTTCCCCTACGGCGTCGCGGTCGACCCGCAGGGGCGCGTGTTCGTGGCCGACGACATGAACCAGCGGATCGTGCGCTACAGCGGGTCGCCGTCGTACAAGTACAAGGCGCGCTGGGGCGCCTACGGCACCGCCCCCGGCCGGCTCGCCTACCCGCGCGGCGTCGCGACCGACGCGCAGGGCCTCGTCTACGTGGCGAACACCGGCAACGACCGCATCGACGTCTTCGACCGCAGCGGCGACCTGCTGCGCAGCTTCGGCGCCTCCGGCCGCGCGGCGGGCCAGTTCAACACGCCGCTCGGCGTGGCGGCCGACGCCGCCGGCTACCGCTTTGTGACCGACTCGGTCAACGGCCGCATCGAGATCCTCAACCCGGACGGCAGCATCGCGACGATGTGGGGCTCGCCGAACCCGGGGCCGACGATCCTGCGCCGCCCCGTCGCGGTCGCGTTCGACGGTGCCGGCAACGCGTACGTGCTCGACCAGGTGCGCGCGCGGATCGTCGTCTTCTCGCGCACCACCGGCCAGCCCGTCGCGAGCATCGGCTCGCCCGGCAGCGGGCCCGGCCAGCTGCTCTCGCCGAGCGCGCTGGCGATCGACTCCGGCGGCACGATCGCGGTCGCCGACACCGGCAACGGCCGGATCGCGCGCTTCGCCACCGACGGGACGTACCTCGGCTCGACCGCGGTGCCGGACGACCCGCGCGGGATCGCGGTGACGCCCGACGGCTCGCGCACCTACGTCAGCGACGCGCGCAACCGCATCACGGTCTACGCGCCGGACGGGACGCAGCTCGCGCAGTTCGGCGGCACGGGGCGCAAGCTCGGCAAGCTCGGGGCGCCCGCGCAGATGACGCTCGACGGCGCCGGCAACCTGTGGGTCGCCGAGCGCGGCAACAACCGCGTGCAGGAGTTCGGCCCGAACGGCGAGCGCCTGCTCGTGCTCGGCAACCGCGGCATCGCCGCGGGGCAGTTCGTGCACCCGACCGGCGTGTCGGTCGACTGCAACGGCCTGCTGACCGTGACCGACAGCGACAACAACCGCGTCCAGCAGTTCGCGCTGGCGACGCCGCCGCCGACCGGCTGCGGCCAGCTGCCGGCGCTCGGCACGCCGCCCGCGCCGCAGGTGCCGACGCTGCCGGAGCCGGACGGGCCGCAGGTCACGCTGCGCGCCCTGCGCACCTCGCGCGTGGTGAGCAGCCGCTCGCTGCCGCTGCGCGTCGGCTGCGACACGACCTGCGCACTCGAGGCCGACGCGGTCGTCAGCCTGCGCACCAAGCCGCGCAAGGGCCACAAGCCGGTCGTCGCCAAGCTGCGCGCGGTCAAGCTGACGATCCCGGCCGGCCAGACGAAGATCGTGCGCCTCGCGCTGACCCGCCGCCAGGCCGCCACGCTGAAGCGCGCGCTGCGCCGGCACCGCGGCCTCTCCGTCAGCGTCTCGCTCACCGCCACCGCGGCGGTCGGCGCCCCCACCGAGATCAGCGACCGCCTGCTCGCGACGGCCTGAGCGGACCGGGCGGTTAAAGAGGAGCGGGGCGCCGAAGCGCCCCGCAAGGATCCGTATCAGGGGAGATACTGTGGGGTGCCCTCAGTATCGGCAGCCGTGCCGCTGACTTGAGGGCCATTTCGCGGCATCGGCCAAACGTCCAGAATGGCT
>DASTWP010000129.1:0-9596 GCA_035765835.1 Solirubrobacteraceae bacterium | reverse complement strand
CTCCCCCGGCCAGCTGCGCCGCGTGCGCCACGCGGTCGGCTGCCTCTCGCGCGTGCTCGACCGCTTCTGCGACGCCTACCTGACCGAGCCCGCGCTGCGCGAGGAGCTCGCGCTGAGCGACGCCGAGGACGCGCTCGTGCGCCTGGACCCCGGCTATCCGAACCCGACGCGCATCTGCCGGCTCGACGCGTTCCTCTCCGGCTACGAGGTGAAGTTCCTCGAGTTCAACGCCGACTCGCCCGCCGGCACCGGCTACACGGACGTGCTCTTCGAGGGGCTCGACCGCGCGATCGACCTGCCGAAGGTGCGGGCGGACTTCGACACCGCCTACATGCCGATCCTGCCCGAGCTGATGGGCACGCTGCTCGAGGCCTACGGGCACGTCCGCCGCCACCACCCCGACCTGCCGCTGACGCCGCGGATGGCGATCGTCGACGTCGCGCACTCGCCCTCGGTGCCGGAGTTCCGCATCACCGCGCGGGCGGCGCACCGCCACGGCGTGCAGACCGTGATCTGCACGCCCGAGGAGCTGACCTACGACGGCTCGCTGCTGCACGCCGGCGGCGAGCCGGTGCACCTCGTGCTGCGCCGCGCGCTGCTCGAGGACCTCAGCGAGGGCGACCTCACCGCCGCGATGCGCGACGGCCGCGTCTGCGCCGTGAACCCGTTCCGCGCGCGCGTGTCGAACAACAAGAAGCTGTTCGCGCTCTTCAGCGACCCGCGCTTCGCGCACCTGATCGACGCCGAGGCGGCGGACGTCGTGCGGGAGACGATCCCGTGGACGCGGATCCTGCGCCCCGGCCGCGCGGGCTACGGCGACTGGGTCGTCGACCTCGTGCAGTTCGTCTCGGACAACCGCGAGCGGCTCGTGCTCAAGCCCGCCTCCGACTACGGCGGCCAGGGCGTGAGCCTCGGGATCGAGACGCCGCAGGCGGAGTGGGAGGCGCTCATCGACACGCATGCCGAGACCGGCGACTACATCGTGCAGGAGTACGTGCCGGTGCCCGAGGAGATGTTCCCGACGGTCCAGGACGGGCACATCCAGATGCGGCTGAAGCGATTCAACATCAACCCGTTCGGGATCGGCGGCCGCTACGCGGGGATGATCACGCGCATCTCCGACCGCGCGGTGATCAACGTCTCGGCGGGCGGCGGGCTGCTGCCCAGCGTCGTGGGCCGGCACAAGCGGCGGCTGCTCGCCGAGGACGAGCCCGAGGAGATGGTCCATGGCGAGCAGGCCTGAGCCGCAGCCGCTGCGCGGCGGCTACGACGTCGACGAGAACGCGATCCGCTTCTCGAACCTCTTCCACGTGCTGCGCGAGATCGTGCACCTCTCGAACGGCTGGCTGCCGCTCGTCGCGGTCTTCGAACGCAAGCTGACGCTCTCCGACCACATCCACGACGACGCGCGCGCGATCTCGAAGGTCCGCCGGCGGCTGTACGAGCTGCGCCACCCGAGCGACTATCCCGGCGCGCCCGGCGACGAGCTGGGCGCGCTGCTCGACGCGATGAGCGCCGCGCGGGACCCCGACGAGTACCTCCAGCTCGCCTACGGCGCCGCGAAGCCGGCGCTCATCCGCGCGATCCGCGTGCAGCTCGGCGCGCTGGACCCGGTCATCGACGAGCCCTCGCTGCGCCTGCTCACGCAGCTGCTCGAGCGCCAGGAGCGCCACGTGCGCGACATCGGCGCGCGGCCCACCGAGGGCCCGGTGCCCGACGACGTGGGCGGCCTGCCGATCCGCCTGCGCGACGAGCGCCCGCTGCGGGTCATGGCGCCGCTCGAGGAGCCGCTGCGCGACGCGTTCGTCGAGATCACGCCGCAGGGCGACCCCTACCTCTCCGACGAGCTCTACGTCAACGGCGGCGAGAACCACGTGCCGACCGAGCCCGAGGAGCAGCGCCACTTCTTCCACGGCCTGATGGACGCCGAGCTCTGCGCGGCCGAGCTGATGGCGCGCAACTCGCACGAGCACCCCGAGATGCCGTGGGACTTCCACGCCGACATGGCCCGCCAGACCTGGGACGAGACCCGCCACGCGAAGGTGCACGACGTGCTCATGCGCACCGAGCTCGGCTGCGCCTGGGGCGACTACCCGGTCGGCTTCTCGTACTTCCGCTCGATCTACGCCTACGACCTGCTGGGCCGCCTGGTGCTCTTCAACGGCACGAGCGAGCAGAAGGCGATGTGGCGCCACTCGCACCGGCGCAAGGTGCTGCTCGAACAGGGGCAGGGGATCGTCGCGAAGGTCTTCGACTACCTGCTCGCCGACGAGGTGCCGCACGTGCACAACGGCGTGCGCTGGGGCTCCTACCTGCTGGGGGGCAGCGAGGAGGCCTATCGCGAGAAGGTGCGCGAGCTGCGCGCCGGGCTCGATCGCACCGGCAAGCCCGTCGGCCAGGCGTGAGGCTCGCGGCGACCGCGCTCGCGACGCTCGCCGCGGCGCTCCCCGGCGGCTGGCCGCACAGCTTCCAGATCGGCGTGACCGACGGGCCCGGCGGGGCGCGCGGGGTGGCGTCGCTCGGCATGCGCTTCCGCTACGCCTACCTGGCGGGCGGCGTCAACACGGGCCATGGCTGGGCGACGTGGAACCCGGGCGGCGCGTACGCGTCGATGTACGCCGACGAGTCGCGCCGTGCGCACGTGATCCCGGTCTTCAGCTACTACATGCTGCTGCAGTCCGAGCCCGCCGGCGGCGGCAGCGAGGCGGCGCGGGACCTCTCGAACATCCGCGACCGCGCGACGATGCGCGCCTACTACCGCGACTTCGCGCTGCTGATGCGGCGGCTAGCGGGGCGCGGGCTCGTCGTCGTGCAGGTCGAGCCGGACCTGTGGGGCTACCTCGAGCAGGCCGGCGCGCGGCGGACGGCCGCCGGCTTCGCGCACCGCTTGATCGCGATCCGCGACCGGCTCGCGCGCAACGTGCGGCTCGCCTACCACCTGAGCGTCTGGGGCACGCGCGAGGACCCGATCTTCACGCGGCCCTCGCTGGCGCACATGCGCGCGCTGGGACGCCGTAGTGCGGCGTTCTACCGCTCGCTGCACGCGCGCTTCGACCTCGCCTTCGAGGACGTGCTCGACCGCGACGCGGGCTTCTACCGCGTGATCGGGGGCGACGGCGGCGCCCACTGGTGGCAGCCGGGCGACTTCACCCGCCACGTCGCGTACCTGCGCGCGTTCCACCGCGCGACGCGGCTTGGGCTCGTCGAGTGGCAGGTGCCGCTCGGCAACACGACGCTGCCCGACACGTGGGGCCGCTTCCGCGACGACCACGTGCAGTGGCTGCTCGGCCCGGACGGCGCGCGCCACCGCCGCGAGATGCGTGCCGCCGGCGTCGTCGCGGTGCTCTTCGGCGGGGGCGCCGACGGCACCACCTCGGCGCAGACCGACGGCGGCCTCTTCTACCGCCTCGCCCGCGCCTACGAGCGCCGGCCGCTGCCGCTGCGCTAGAGCCAGGCGCGGATGCCGGCGACGAAGCGCGCGGGCGCATCGAAGAGGCGGTCGGTGTCGACGCGCCGCACGCGGTAGCCCGCCGCGTGCCAGGCCTGCGTCCTGCGCGCGTCGTGCGCCTTGTCGCGGTGGAACCGCTCACCGTCCAGCTCGACCACGAGCCCGCGCCCGGGCCAGCTCAGGTCTGCCTCGAAGCCCGCGACGTGCGCGTTCACCTCCGGCAGCGGCAAGCCTGCGCCGTCGATCAGCTCGAGCGCCAGCGCCTCGGCATCGGACCTGCACCGGTGCAGGTCGAGGCGCTCGTAGCGCTCGACGAGCGCGCGCAGCGATGCCGGACGGTTGCGAGCCGCGGCCGCGTCCAGATGGGCGCGCAGCGTGGTGGGCGTGCAACGGCGCAGCCGCAGCGCCTCGCGCAGCAGCTTGCGCCGCGCGCGCTCCCCTGGCAGGCGCGCCCAGAGATCGGTGACGGTCCGCTCGGGGGTCGTGATCGCAAAGCCGTGGAGCGTGGTCTGCTCGATCGCCTTCGAGCGGCAGACCAGCAGGCCCGCGTGCCGCTTGGGGCCGCCGCTGCCGGGCCGGGTCACCACCTCGAAGCTGCCCTCCCACGCGCGGATCTCCCAGGCCGCGCCGGCGCTCGCGAGGGCCAGCACCGATCCGGGCGCCGTGACCGTCGCCGCCCACCACCGCTGCACGCGCGTGACCGGCGCGTCGCCGGTGAGGTACACGCCGTCGTGGAGGCTGCGCAGCCCGGCGACGCGATGCCGCGCCGCGGCAGCGGTCATCCCGGCCTCCCGCAGCTGCCAGACGGCCACGACTCCGTGCTGCCGCCGGGCGATCTCGCGCAAAACGTTCTTCACATGTCGCTATAGCGACGGCAAAAGAACGTTTCGCCCCCCGGGGCGGGGTCAGGCGACCAGCGCGGCGGGGTCAGGCGCCCCCGGGGCGGGGTCAGGCGACCAGCGCGAGCAGGTCGTCTGCGATCGCGGGTGGTGCCGCGAGCAGGCCGGCCGGCAGGCCGTCGCGCTCCGGCAGGTCGCGGACGACGAGCCCGGCCGCGCGGCAGAGCATCGCGCCGGCTGCGACGTCCCACGGCTTGACGCCGCGCTCGTAGTAGGCGTCGCAGCGCCCGGCAGCGGTCCAGGCGAGGTCGAGCGCCGCGCTGCCGGCGCGGCGGATGTCGCGCACGCGCGGGAGCACGCGCTCGGCGACGGCCGCCTGCGCCGCGCGCACGTGCGCGTCGTAGCCGAAGCCGGTCGCGACGAGCGCGGTGGCGAGCGAATCGGCGCCGCGGCGCCGCAGGGGCACGCCGTCGAGGCAGGCCGGGCCGCCCGCGACGGCCGTGAACAGCTCGTCGTGCACCGGGTCGAGCACCACGGCCGCGTGGTCCACGCACGCGATCGAGACGCACCACTGCGGGAAGCGGTAGAGGTAGTTCACCGTGCCGTCGAGCGGGTCCACGAGCCAGCGCAGCGCGCTGGTTCCCGCGACGTCGGTGCCCTCCTCGCCGAGGACCGCGTCGTCCGGCCGGCGCCGCGCCAGCACCTCGCGGATCTCGCGCTCGGCGGTGAGGTCGGCTTCGGAGACCGGGTCGGTCGGCGAGGACTTCGTGTGCACCTCCTCGGGCGCGCGCGAGTAGCGGTCCATCAGCACCGCTGCGCCGGAGCGCGCGGCCTCGACGGCGATGGCGAGCAGCTCGCCGTCGGTCGCGCTCACGCCGCGAGCGGCGGCCGCTGCGCCGCCCAGTCGCGCGCCGCCTCGACCTGGGCCGCGAGCGCGAGCAGCGTGCCGTCGGCGCCGCGCGGCCCCGCGATCTGCACCGCCAGCGGCAGCCCGCCGGAATCGAGCCCCGCGGGCAGCACGGCCGCCGGCATGCCGGTCGCGTTGAACGGGCCGAACCAGGGCACGCGCGAGGCGACCATGTTCAGCGTGAGGAACGCGCCGCGCTTGGCGAACTGGCCGACGCGGAAGGGCGGCCCGCCGGCGGCGGGCAGCAGCACGGCGTCGGCGTGCTCGAAGATCGCGCCCATCTTCCTCGCGATCGCCTCCTCGTCCTTGCGCGCGCGGCGCAGCAGCGGCGGCGGGATCATCCGCCCCATCCGCACCATCCCGCGCGTGCGGGGCTCGAGCCGCTCCGGATGCGCCATCGTGCGGGCGTCCTGCTCGATGCCGCGCAGGTAGCGCACGAGCACGTTGCCGAACGCCTTGCCGCCGTAGGTGATCTCGCGCTCGAAGACCTCGTGCCCGAGCGCGCGCAGCTGCTCCGCCATCTGCTCGATCGCGGCCCGCTGCTCGCCGCCCAGGCGCGCGATCGCACCGGGCGGCGCCTTGTAGGAGACCGCGATGCGCAGCTTCCCGGGAGGCTGCGCGGCGGCGGCCGCGAACTCCTCGCGGCGCGTCGCGGCGTCGAGGAAGAGCGCGGCGTCGGCGACGTGGCGCGCCAGCGGGCCGTAGTGGTTCATGCCGTTCCAGCCGTCGATGTGGTCGGGCGCGAGCGAGATCGTGTCGCGCGTCGGCTTGATGCCGAAGAGGCCGCAGAAGCTCGCCGGGATGCGGATCGAGCCCGCACCGTCGGAGCCGAGCGCGACGCCGCAGAGGCCGGCCGCGACCGCCGCGCCCGAGCCCCCGCTCGAGCCGCCCGGCGTGTGCTCGCGGCTCCAGGGGTTGCGCGTGATGCCGAACGCGCGCGTCTCGGTGAACGGCCAGATCGTCAGCTCGGGGACGTTCGTCTTGCCGATCAGGATCGCGCCCGCCTGGCGCAGCCGCGTCACGACCTCCGAGTCCTGCTCCTTCGGCCCGCCGTGCGCCTCGCTGCCCCACGCGGTCACCTCGCCCGCGATGTCGGCGTCGTCCTTGATCGCGACCGGCACGCCGAGCAACGGCCGGCGCTCGCCGGCGCGGCGGCGGGAGTCCGCCTGATCGGCCTGCACGAGCGCGCGCTCGGCGTAGACGATCCGGTAGGCGTTCAGCTCCGGCTGGAGGCGCTCGATGCGGTCGAGCGTCGCCTGCACGAGCTCGCGCGAGCTGACCTCGCCGTCGGCGATCAGCTGGGCCTGGCGCGCGGCGCCGGCGTAGCAGAGGTCGGTGGCGTCCATGGCGCGCGAGCCTATCGGCCCCTCTACGCTCCGCGACCGATGGAGGAGCTCGGCATCGCGGCGACGGAGGACCGGCTCGCGGGCAGCGACGCGGAGCGCCGCGCGGCGCGCGCGCTGGCCTCGGCGCTGCGCGCGCAGGGGCGCGAGGTGCGCACGCGCACGTTCTGGGTGCGGCCGGAGTGGGCGGCGCCGCAGGCGCTGTGCGCGGCGGCGGGGGTCGCGGCGAGCGTGCTGAGCGTCTCCCACCACGTCGCGGCCGTCGCGCTCGCGGGCGCGGCGCTCGTGCTCGCGGTGCTCGACACGACGCGCTTCGCGCTGCTGCGCCGCCTGACGATGAGCCGCGCGACGCAGAACGTGATCGCCGGGCCTGCGCAGACGAGCGCGCCGGTGACGCTGATCGTCACCGCCGCCGTCGACCGGCCGCGCGGCGGCGTCCTGCGCCGCATCCCGGTGCCGCTGCTCTGGCACGCGCTGGCGCTCGCGCTCGTCACCGGCTTCGCGGTCGCGCGGCTGCTCGGCGCCGGCGGCACGGCGCTCGGCATCGGCCAGCTGATCCCGACCGCGGTCCTCGTGCTCGCGACCGGCGCGTTCACCGAGGTCGCGCTCGGCGACGCGGCCGGCGACGACGACAGCGCGCCGGTCGCCGCGCTGCGGGTGGCGCGCGCGCTCGCGCAGGCGCCCCCGCGGCGCCTCGCGGTCGAGGTGGTGCTCGCGGGTGCGGGCGGCGCGCACGCGCTCGGTCTCGCACGCTTCGTGCGCGCCGAGCGCAGGCGCCGGCACGCCGAGGAGGTCGCCGTGCTGCACATCGAGCCCTGCGCCGGCGGCGACCCCGTGTGGTGGACCCACGACGGGCTCCTGTTCCCACAGCGCCTGCACCCGACGCTCACGGGACTCGCCAAGCGGGCCGCCGCCGAGGAGAGCTACCTTCGCGCGCGCCCGCTGCGCGGCCCTGCGGACACGGGCGCGCGGCCCGCGCGCGGGGCCGGCTGGCCCGCGCTCGCGGTCGGCGCGCGCGGCCCAGGCGGGCGCAGCGGCGAGGAGGCCGTCGACGCGACTGTCGAGCTGTGCCTCGCCGTGATCGCGCGACTCGACCGCGAGCTCGGCGCTAGCGCGGCGCCCGCGCCAGCTCCACGAACCAGTCCAGCGCCGCCGGGTTCTGAAGGGACTCCCGGCTCGCCGCCTGCTCGGGCGGCTGGCCCATCAGGATCCGCTTGACGGGCACCTCGAGCGCCTTGCCGCTGAGCGTGCGCGGGACCTCGGCGATCCGGTGCACGGCGTTCGGCACGTGGCGCGGGGAGCAGTCCTCGCGCACGCGGCGCTTGATCTGCGCGACCAGCTCGTCGGTGAGCTCCTCGCCGTCGCGCAACACGACGAACAGCGGCATCCAGTTCTCCTCGCCTTCGCGCGGCAGGTCCACGACGAGCGCGTCGACGACCTCCGGGACCGAGAGCACCGCGCGGTAGATCTCGCTCGTTCCCATGCGCACGCCGCCGCGGTTGATCGTCGAGTCGCTGCGCCCGTAGATGATCGCCGTGCCGCGCTCGGTGATCTCGACCCAGTCGCCGTGGCGCCACACCCCGGGCCACATCGCGAAGTACGACTCGCGGTAGCGCTCGCCGCCGGGGTCGTTCCAGAAGCAGACCGGCATCGAGGGCATCGGCTCGGTGATCACGAGCTCGCCGACCTGCCCGACCACCGCGCGCCCCTCCTCGTCCCAGGCCTCGACCTTCGCACCGAGCGAGCGGCCCTGCAGCTCGCCGAGGTGGACCGGCAGCGTCGGCACCCCGCCGACGAACGCGGTGCACACGTCCGTCCCGCCGCTGGTGCTGAACAGCCACGTGTCCCGCCCGAGCTGCTCGTAGACCCAGCGAAAGCCCTCGGGCGACAGCGGCGAGCCCGTCGATCCGACCGCGTGCAGATTCGAGAGGTCGCGGCCGCGCGCCGGCTCGACGCCCTCCTTCATCGAGGCCGCGATGAACGCCGCGCTCGTGCCGAACACCGTGATGCCGGCGCGCTCGGCGAGGTCCCACAGCACATCGCCCGCCGGGTTGCCGTCGAAGAGCACGATCGACGCCGGCGTCAGCAGCACCCCGACCAGGAAGTTCCACATCATCCAGCCGGTCGTCGTGAACCAGAAGACGCGGTCCTCGGCGTGCGCGTCGAGGTGCAGGTGCATCTTCTTGAGCTGCTCGAGCAGGATCCCGCCGTGGCCGTGCACGATCGCCTTCGGCAGGCCGGTCGTGCCCGAGCTGTAGAGCACCCACAGCGGATGGTCGAACGGAACGCGCGCGAACTCGAGCTGCCCGTCGTCGGCGCCGAGGAACCCGTCCTCCCAGCCGCTTCCGTCCAGGTAGCCGAGGCGCACCACGCGCGTGCCTGGCAGCTCCGCAGCGATCTGCTCCAGCTTCCGCGCGCACGAGAAGTCCTTGCCGCCGTAGCGGTAGCCGTCGATCGCCAGCAACACCTTCGGCTCGATCTGCGCGAAGCGATCGATCACCGACCGCGCGCCGAACTCCGGCGCCGCGCTCGACCAGACCGCGCCGAGCGACGCCGTCGCCAGGAACGCCGCGACCGTCTCGGGGATGTTCGGCAGGAACGCCGCGACGCGATCGCCCTCCCCGACGCCCGCGGCGAGCAGCCCGGCGCGGATCCGCGCGACCTCGCGGCGCAGCTCAGCCCACGTCCACTCGCCCGGCGCGCGCGTCTCCGACGCGTGCCTGATCGCGACCTGCGCGTCGTCGCGCCCCGTGAGGATGTGCTCGGCGTAGCTCAGCCGCACACCCGGGAACCACTCGGCGCCCGGCATCCCCCGCGACGCCAGCACCACATCGGGCGAGCCGTCCGCGCGCACGCCGAAGAACTCCCACACCGCGCGCCAGAACCCCTCCAGGTCCTCCACCGACCAGCGCCACAGGTCGGCGTACTCCTCCGGCAACCCGCGCTCGCGCGCGAAGCGGGTGATCCACGCGCGCTCCACGCGCTGCGCGCTCGGCTCCCACAGCAGCTGCGGCCCGTCCGTCGCCATCCGTGCCGCATCCTATGCTCGCCCCGTGGAG
>DASTWP010000128.1:0-2009 GCA_035765835.1 Solirubrobacteraceae bacterium | reverse complement strand
ACGGTCACGATGTCCTCCATCGAGACCGGCTTGCCGTAGATCTGCTCGAGGAAGTGGATCATCTCGTCGTGGCGGCGGAACTCGGGGTTGTCGTGCTCGATGTCCCGCGGCGAGAGCTCCTTGACCCGCTTGACCTCGACGGAGTCGATGACCGCCTCGAAGATCTTCTCCCGCGGCGAGTGCTGATAGCCGATCGTCACCAGCACCGCCTGGTTCTTGCGGTACTTGTGCGACTTGTCGCCCAGCCGGATCGTCGCGGTCTTGCGGCCGCGCTTGAGCTGGTCGGCGAAGATCGTCGAGTAGAAGTTCAGGACCTGCATCGGCGCTGCACCCTACTTGCTCGCCTGCGCCCGCGACAGGGCCAGGGCAGCCATCCGACGGTCCCCCTTGTAGGTCAGCTCGGCGGCCGCCTGCTCCAGCCCGATCCAGCGTGCATCCTCGACCTCGTGGTCGTGGTCCTCGGGCTCGCCGGCGCGGTATTCGAGCAGGAAGTAGCTCACGGACTTGGCGATCCGCCTGCCCTCGCGCATGTACCAGTAGCGCACGTCGCCGAGCTTCTCGACGATGTCGGCCTCGACGCCGGCCTCTTCGCGGACCTCGCGCAGCGCGGCGTCGGCGGCGGTCTCCCCGGGGTCGATGTGGCCCTTGGGCAGCGCGAGCACGCGGCGGCCGTCCGCGGCGCGCCGCGTCGGGACGATCACGATGCACTCGCCCGCGCGGACGACGACGCCGCCCGCGGAGAACTCGCGCTCAGTAGACGTAGCCACCGAGCGCCTCGGGGTCGTGCACCGTGATTCGGCCGCGGCCCTGCGTCAGCACGCCCGCGCGCTCGAGCACGGCGAGGAAGCGGCTGGCGGACTCGCGCGAGGAGCCGGCGAGCTGCGCGATGTCGGCCTGGGTGATCGTGACGAGCACGTCGTGGCCGTCAGACCCCTCGGCGCGCGCCTGCTCGACGAGGTTCCCGAGCACGACGGCGACGCGGCTCTGCACGGTCTGGAACGACTGTCGCGAGAGGCGCTCGTTCGCCTCGCGCAGGCGCCGCCCGAGGGAGACGACGAGCTTGACCGCGATGTCGTTGTGCTCGTGCAGCAGCCGGCGCATGTCGGCGCCGAGGATCGCGATCGCCTCGACGGCGTCGAGCGTCTCGACGGTGGCCGAGCGCAGCTCGTCGTCGAACATCGCGAGCTCGCCGAAGATGTCGCCCGGGCCGAAGTGCGCGAGCGAGATGCTGCGCCCGTCGCCGTGCTCGCGCACCGCGCGCGCGTGGCCCGAGCCGATGACATAGGCGGTGTCGCTCGCGTCGCCCTCGCGGAAGATGACGTGCTGCGCCGGGAAGCGGCGGGGGACCGCGACGGCGGCGACGCGCTGGAGCTCGTCCGTCCCCAGCGTCTCGAACACCGGGACGGCCGCCAGCAGCTCGACCGTGCCTGCGGCGTTCGTCCCCATGTGCGGTGGATATCACACGGCGTCGAGCGCCTGCTCGCGCCGGCGGCGGCGCAGCGAGCGGGCTGCGAGCGCCGCCGCGGTGGCCAGCAGCGCGAGGGGCAGCAGCGCGGCGCCGCCGACGAGCGCGGCGCCCGCCGCGACCTCGAGCACGCGCCCGGCGTCGTGCAGGGCGTCGCCCGGGCTCCACGGATGGCGGTGCGGCGCCACGGCCGCGCGGCGGCGGCCGTCGACGCTCACCTCGACGCTCGCCATGCGCGCCTGGCCGCGCAGGCCGTCGAGCTGCTGCTGCAGCGCGCCGATGCGGCCGCGGACGATCGCCAAGCGCGCGCGCAGGCTCGCGATCTCGCCTGCGGTGCTCGCCTTCGCGAGCGCGTTCAGCAGGGCGCTGCGCTCGGCGCGCGCGTCGCGCAGCCGGGCGGCGAGCGCGTCGTAGCTGCCGGTCACGTCGGTGCTCGACTGCTGCAGGGACGCGACGTGCGCGAGGCGGCTCAGACGGGCGAGGGCGTCGCCGAGACTCGCGCTCGGCACGCGCAGCAGGAACGTCGCGCCGCCCTGGCCGGGCT
>DASTWP010000127.1:0-6032 GCA_035765835.1 Solirubrobacteraceae bacterium | reverse complement strand
GTGTAGGCCGCGCTCACGCCGCCGCTCCGAGCTCCGCTAGCGCCGCGAGGACCTCGTCGTCGTGGGTCTTCGGCGAGACCTTCGGGATCACGTGGCGGACGATCCCGGTCTCGTCGATGACGAACGTCGCGCGCAGGTTGCCCCAGTACGTGCGGCCGTACATCGACTTCTCGCCCCAGACCCCGTAGCGCTCGGCGACCGCGTGGTCGGCGTCGGCCAGAAGCGTGAAGCCCATGTCGAACTTGTCGTGGAAGGCCTTGACCTTCTTCACGGGATCCGGCGAGACGCCGAGGACCACGGCGCCGGCGGCGTCGTAGTCGGCGCGATGGTCGCGCACGCCGCAGGCCTGCGTCGTGCAGCCGGGGGTATCGGCCTTCGGGTAGAAGTACAAGACGACGCGCTGCCCGCGCAGATCGCTCAGGCGGACGGTCGCGCCGTCCTGGTCCGGAAGCTCGAAGTCGGGGGCCTGCTCGCCGGTCTCGATCATGGGCATCACTTAAGCAGCCGCGAGAGCCTGCGGTCCTTCAGCACCTTGCCGCCCGTCTGCTCGGCGGGGCAGTAGCACATGACGTAGTCCTCGTAGTGGACCGCCTCGATCGTCGCCCCGCAGCGGGGACAGGCCTCGCCGTTGCGGCGGTGGACCTGGAGCGGCAGCGGGAGCTTGTCGGGGATGGGGAGCCGCACGACCTCCTCGTAGTGCTCGATCGCGCCGCCGAGACACGACACCACGGCCTCGCGCAGCGCGTCCGCCTCCTCGGCCGAGAGGTCGTCCCCGCGCTTGAACGGCGAGAGCCGCGCGGTCCACAGGATCTCGTCGACCCACGAGCGCCCGATGCCGGCGATCACGTGCTGGTCGCGCAGCACCGCGTACAGCGGCCGCGCGCCCGCCGGCGCGAGCAGCGGCGCGAGATCGGGGGGCGACGGCCACGCCTCCGGGCCCAGCGAGACGATCGCCTCGTCCGCCTCGACGTCCTCCGCGCGCAGGACCTTCACCCACGCGCGCTGCTTCGTGCCGAACTCCCGCAGCCGCAGCTCGCGCTCGCCCGGCAGCCGCAGCAGCAGCCGCGACGTGCGGTCGCGCATCGTCGCGCGCTTGTCGAACAGCTGCAGGCGCCCCGCGGACATCAGGTGCACGAGCACCGCCAGGCCGCCGGAGACGTCGATCACGAGATGCTTGCCGCGCCTGCGCACGCCCTCGAGCGTGCGTCCCTCCAGAGCGCTCAGCGGCGGGTCGAACGTCTTCAGCGCGTTGATGCCCGGCGCGAGCGCGGACTCGACGACCGAGCCGCGGACGGCGTCTGAGAGCCGCCGCGCGGTGATCTCGACCTCGGGCAGCTCGGGCACGAGGTCACTGTACGGCGGCGTTACGGGCGATCGCGCAGGACCGCGAGCAGCGCCCCGGCCACGTCGGGGTCGAACTGCAGGCCCGCGCCTGCGCGGATGCGCCGGACGGCCTCGCGCTTGGGCAGGCGCCGGCGGTAGGCCCGGTCGTGCACCATCGCGTCGTAGGAGTCCGCAACCGCGACGATCCGCGCGCTCAGCGGGATCTCCGCGCCGGTCAGCCCGTCGGGATAGCCCGAGCCGTCCCACGCCTCGTGCGTCGCGCGCACGTCACCGGCGAGGTGCTCGAGGCCGGCGGTGCGCGTCAGCAGCACCTGGCCCTCGATCGTGTGGCGGCGCATCCGCTCGCGCTGCGGCTCGTCCAGCGGCCCCGGGTAGTCGAGCAGCTGCGGGTCGATCGTGATCTTGCCGACGTCGTGCAGCACGGCGACGATCTCGACCTCGGTCGCGTCGATCGCGTCGAGCCCCAGCCGGTCCGCGACCGAGCGGCACAGCGATGCGAGGCGGTGGCTGTGGTCGGCCGTGGCGGCGTGATGCAGGCGCAGCTCGCGCGCGAGCGTCTGCACTGCGCGCTCGATCCACGGCGCCTCCGCCACGTTCACGCTCACGCTGCCCGGCCCCCCGCCATCAGAGGGCAATCTTGCCCCAAAGCGCCTCCCACCGGTGCCGGTTACCCACCTTTGCGGAGGTTCGCGGACATGAAACGCCGCTTGCGGCCCCTCATACGTGCAGGTAGCTGCGCACCGCGGGGCAGGCGAACCGCGTCCCGTCGGGCGCCGTCCACGTCACGCGCCAGCGCCGGCCCGCCCGCGCCGGGCCCGTAGCCGACCAGTAGCCGAGCGCATCGGTGCTCGCCGTCGCGTCGTCGCGCCAGCCGTTGCCGTCGTTGAACTGGATCTGCACGGTCGTCGGGCCCGTCGCCGGGCGCACGAGCCCCCACAGCGAGATGCCGTGCTTGCGGACCGCTGCCACCAGCGGCAGGCGGAAGCCGCTCAGCGACGGCTTGACGACGCCCGAGGACGACTCGAGGCCGGACTCGAAGCCGCCGTAGCGCAGGATCTTCGGCACGTGCGGGATCGGCAGGTCGTCGCGCAGCAGGTACTGCGAGAAGGACGCCACGCGCGGGTTGCGCCACGCGATCTTCTCCGAGATCGCCCGGTACTCGTTCTGGCGCATCAGGCTCACGCCGACGAACGGGTCGGGCACGCTCTGGATGCCGAACTCGGTCAGCCAGATCGGCGTGCGCCGCGGGATCGCCCCGGCGGCGGCCGCGCGGTCGAGCGCGCGCACGAGCCGCCCGAGCACCCCGATCGTCACGTCGTTCTTGCCGGGCGGCACGAAGAACGGGCCCTGCAGCGTCGTGTAGGCGTGGTGTGCGTAGCCGTCGACGTGCACCATCCCGCAGCCGCGGCGCCGGTGGTAGCTGCCGTTCAGGCACAGCGCGCCGCGCAGGAACGTCAGCGGCGCCACGTCGTGCCCGGTTCCGCGCGGCGCGGTCTCACCCATCAGCACCGGCACCGAGCCCTGCCCGCCGGCGCGCAGCCCGCGGATGCCGGCGAGCAGCAGGCCGCGGTAGATGCCTGGCGACACGGGCCTGTGGCCGCGGCCGTACTGCGGGTCGAGGAACTGCGGGTGGTTCGGCTCGTTCCAGATCGAGTAGGTCTGCACGCGCCCGGCGAAGTGACGCCCGACGGCCGTCATGAAGGCCTGGAAGTCGCGCGCGCTCGGGCGCGTGACGTGGTCGCGCCGCGCCGCGGTGGCCCAGCGCGGCACGGGGCCCGAGACGGTCAGCAGCACGCGCCAGCCGCGCGCGGCCGCCGCGTCGACGACCGCGTCGTACTGGCCCCACTGGTAGGCGGCCGGGCTCGTCTGGTCGAAGTGCCCGCGCCGGCGCGAGTTCGCGTGCGGCGCGACGGCGTTCCAGTAGAGGACCAGGCGCAGCGCGTGCACGCCGAGCGAGGAGATCGTGTTCAGCGCGGCGGGGCGCTGCGCGGGGTCCAGCAGGTCGCGCGGCGCCTCGAAGTAGGTGGCCTGGTCGTGCGAGGCCTGCGCGCCCGCGGGAAGCGCGCACGCGGCGGCCGCGAGCACGGCGATCAGCAGCGTTGTCGTCCGGAGTCGTCGCATCGGGGGAAGGGGGTCGGCGAGCAGTGAACGGCCGCGCCTTCAGCACTCAACCGCCCGCGGGGGGTCGAAGTTGCGGGCGGAGCGTGCCTCGCCTCGACGGCCTGACCTGCCCGCACGCGGCCGATCCGGAACGCACCACGTCGTCGAGCCGTTCGGCTCCGATCGCCGGACGGTAGCTTTCCGGCCGGTGAGCGTGGGGATCGCACCGGACGACGTGGTCCGCAGCACGGCGGAGGCCGAGGGCAACGAGCGCGTGCCACTGCTCGTGCTCGATCCGCTCGAGGCGTTCCTGGACGAGGCGGGGATCGGCTCGGGCGCGATCGACGTCGAGGCGATCGGCGAGGGGCACTCGAACGTCACCTACCTCTTGCGGCGCGAGGGCTGCGAGGTGATCCTGCGCCGTCCGCCGCGTCCGCCGCTGCCGCCGAGCGCGCACGACGTCCTGCGCGAGGCGCGCGTGCTCGCCGCGCTCGGGCCGACGCCGGCGCGGGTGCCCGCGGTGCTCGCCACGTGCGGCGACGAGTCGGTGATCGGAGCGCCGTTCTACGTGATGGAGAAGGTCGAGGGGCACGTGGTCACCTCGCAGGTCCCGCCCGCGCTGGACACGGTCGAGGACCGCCGGCGGATGGGCGAGGAGCTCGTCGACGCGCTCGTCGAGGTGCACGCTGTCGACTGGCAGGCCGCGGGCCTCGAGGGCTTCGGCAAGCCGACCGGCTACCTCGAGCGCCAGCTGCGCCGCTTCCTCGGCCTCTGGGAGCACAACCGCACGCGCGAGATCCCGGCGGTCGAGAAGGTCGGCGAGTGGCTGAGGACCAACCTGCCCGAGTCGGGCCCCGCGACCATCGTCCACGGCGACTACCGCCTCGGCAACGTGATGATCGGGCCCGGCGCGCCCGCGCGGCTCGTCGCGATCTTCGACTGGGAGATGGCGACGATCGGCGACCCGCTCGCCGATCTCGGCTACCTCTGCACGCTCTGGATCGACCGCGAGGACCCGTCGCTGGGCATGTTCGAGCTCTCGAGCGTCACGCGCCAGGAGGGCTTCCCCCGCCGCCACGAGCTGGTCGCCCGCTACGAGGAGCGCTCCGGGCGCTCGATGACCGACATCCGCTGGTACCAGACGCTCGCGCTCTGGAAGTCGATCGTCTTCATGGAGGGCAACTACAAGCGCGCGGTCGCGGGCGCCACCGACGACCCCTACCTCAAGGGCTTCGGCGAGGGCGTCGTGCAGCTGGCGAACCGCGCCGAGGCGCTCGCGTTCGGTGGCTGAGCCGGCCGGCAACGGCGCGCGCAGCGGGCTGCTCGTCGACTGGGGCGGCGTGATGACGACCGACCTGTTCGCCTCGTTCGCCGCGTTCTGCGAGGCCGAGGGCCTCGAGGCCTCCCGGCTGCGGGACCTCTTCCGCCACGACCGCGACGCGCGTACGCTGCTGATCGACCTCGAGTGCGGGCGCATCGAGGAGCTCGAGTTCGAGCCGAAGCTCGCGACGGCGCTCGGAGTCGCCGAGCACGAGGGCCTGATCGACCGCCTCTTCGCCGGCTCCTCGCTCGACCCTGCGATGGTCGCCGCGCTGCGCGCCGCGCGCGCCGCCGGCGTCCGCACGGGACTGCTGTCGAACTCGTGGGGCACGCGCCGCTACCCGCGCGAGCTGCTCGCCGAGCTCTTCGACGGCGTCGTGATCTCCGGCGAGGTCGGGATCCGCAAGCCCGCGCCGGAGATCTACGCGCTGGGTGCGGAGGCGATGGCGCTCGATCCCGCCGCGATCGTCTACGTCGACGACCTGCCGTTCAACCTCGGGCCCGCGCAAGAGCTCGGCATGGCGACCGTCCACCACACGAGCGCGCAGAGCACCGTGCCCGAGCTCGAGCGCCTGCTCGGCGTCGAGCTTCAGGCCGGCGGCACGAGCAACTCGGGATAGCGGGCGCGCACGTCGTCGATCAGGCGCCGGCGCGAAGGCCGCGCGCCGAGGCGGTGCTCGTCGAGCGGCGCGAACGGGCGCTCGAGCGCGTCGAGGCGGTCGACGGCGTCGCGCAGCGCGCCGAGCCACGCGGCGTCCTCGCGCGCGGGCCGCTCGAGCAGCGCCTCCACGCGCCGCATCAGGTGGTCCTTCTCGACGATGTGCTCCGGCGTGACCTCGCGCAGGCACATCCCGTAGGCGCCGCCGCGGTAGGCCTCCCACTCCGCGTCGAGCTGCGCGAGCGCCCGCTCGTCGCCGAGCGCGCGGGCGGCGGCCTCGTAGCGCTCGCGGAAGCGCTCCTCGAGCCGCTGCACCCCGCCCGCCTCGTCGGCGAGCGCGAGGTGGTCGGGCGGCACCAGCTCGGCCCCGTCCTCGTCGACGTAGGCGGGCTGGGGCAAGCGTCCGGCGCCGATCAGCGCGCGCACCTCGTCGGGCGTCTGCGGCCGCCCGGCGCACAGCTCCTCGATCGTCACGAAGCCCGCGCGCCGGTACTCGGCGTCGGCGCGCGCCAGCTCGGCGGCGATGTCGGCGCCCGTGCGCAGGCGCGCGCCGTCGCTCACAGCCGCACCCCGAGCGCGCCCTCGAGCGCGGCCGCGTCGGCGACCTCGA
>DASTWP010000126.1:0-5791 GCA_035765835.1 Solirubrobacteraceae bacterium | reverse complement strand
TGGCCTCGGTGACCGTCGCGATGCACTTCGAGACGTCGTTCGTGAAGACGACGTCGTAGGTGCCCGTCCCGGTCTTGCTGACGCTCGCGGCGCCGCGCGCCGCACCGAGCTTGCCGTCGGCGCTCACGGCCGCGAACTGGTTCTGCGCCTGCGCTGCGGCGACGATGTCGTCGGCGGACTTGCCGTCGACCTTGTCCGCGTTCAGGCCGGTGGCGACGCCGTTCGCGTTCGTGGTGAACGGCGCGGCCTTCGGGTCGGAGGACTCGATGCGCCCGACCTCCGGGCCGCCCGAGACGAACTCGAAGGCACGACCCTGCGAGAGGTTGTTCGCGCGGACGCAGGGCTCGTTGCCCTTGGGCGTGCCGCCCTCACCGGAGCGGCAGCCGTAGATCGCGCCACCGCCGTTGTTGGACTTGTTCGACTGGCGCGTGCCGTAGGTGGAGTTGTCGGCGATGATCTGGGTCTCGCTCGTGTACTCCTGCGTCTTGTTGGAGCTGGGGTTGCGGGCGCCGCCGCGGACCGCCCCGCCGTCGCCGGCCGCGACCGCGAATGGCGTCACGAGCAGGCCGAGCACGACGGCGCTGGCGAGGATCCAGGGACCCTGGGGCTTGGAGGAGAACAGCTTCTTCAGGTATCTGACCATGCCTCTCGCAACAGGTCCACCCCCGCTCGGGTTGCGGCCCCGCGTCAGAAAGGCGACAGGCGCGCAAGCGATGTTTCAGCCGAGCACGGAGAAGATCGGCCACGGGCCGGGGATGCCCTTGAGCTCGTGCGAGCCGCGGCTCGCGAACTCGATCCCCGAGCCGACGACCGTGCCGTAGGCCGTGCCAGAGACGAGGATCTCGCCGGGCTTCGCGAGGTCGTTCACGCGCGCGGCGATGTGCACCGCCATGCCCCCGATGTCGTCGCCGATCAGCTCGCATTCGCCGGTGTGCAGCGCGGTGCGCAGGTCCAGCCCGAGCTCGCGCACGGCGGCCTTGATCGCCAGCGCGCAGCGCAGCGCCCGCGACGGCGCGCCCTCGAAGGCGATCAGGAAGGCGTCGCCGATCGTCTTGACCTCGCGGCCGCCGAAGCGGTCGATCTCGCGGCGGATCGCCGCGTCGTGCGAGGCCAGCAGGTCGCGCCAGGCGGCGTCGCCGAGGCGCGCGGCGTGCTGCGTCGAGCCCGCGATGTCGGTCAGCAGGATCGTCAGCAGGCCGCGCTCGATCGTCGCGCTGCGCCCGCCGGTGAGGAACTCCTCGATCTCCCCGAGGACCGGCACCGTGTCGCCGGCGCTCGGGAAGTTGTCCTCGCCGTCGAGCTCCACGTAGCGCGCGCCCGGGATGCGCCCCGCCAGGTAGCGCGAGTGGCGCACGTCGATCAGGCGGTCGCCGCTGCGGTGCAGGATCAGCGTCGGCACGCGCAGCTCCGCGAGGATGCCGCGCACGTCCTGCGCCCCGATGTTCGCGAACAGGGTGCGCATCGCGCCGGGCGAGGACGACAGCCGCTCCAGCCGCCCGAGCCACGCGCGCATGCGCGGGTCGCCCGCGCGGCTCGGCGCGAGGTCGTCGAGGTTCGCCCCGCTGCCCCAGGAGTCGATGATCTCCGCGAACGCGCGCTCGCGCTCCTGCTCGTCCCAGGTCCAGTCGTAGTCGACGTCGGCGAACGCGCGCGCGATCGGCGCGTAGAGCACGAGCGCGCGCACGCGCTCCGGATGCTGCGCGGCGAACGTGATGGCGAGCGCTGCGCCCGAGGTGTAGCCGAGCAGCACCGCGCGCTCGCTGCCGGCCGCGTCGAGCACCGCACCGAGGTCCTCGGCCTCGTCGTCCAGCGAGAGCGGGCCCTCGAGCCGGTCGGAGAGGCCGGTCCCGCGGCGGTCCATCAGGATCAGGCGCGCGAAGCCGCTGAGCCGCTCGAAGAACGCGGCGAGCGACGGCTCCTCCCACGCGTGCTCGACGTGCGAGATGAAGCCCGGCACGAAGACGAGGTCGACGGGCGCGTCAGGGCCGGCCGACCACGCGATCGTGGCCGAGCCGTTGCGCGCGTAACGTGTCTCGGGAGGCACCGGAGGCGGCGCCCGGCGCGGTCAGTCCCGCTCGCGCCCGCGCGAGGGCGCGGTGCCGAACACGTGGTCCCACCACGGGGCGCTCACGCCGAAGCCGGCCGTGTCGTCCTGGAAGTGGTGGCGCATGTGCAGCTCTCGCAGCCTGCGGCCGATCGGGCCGCGCGGCGTGACGTGGTGCACGTAGTAGTGGGTCATGTCGTAGGCGAGGTAGCCGGCGAAGAACCCGGCCGAGACGCCGCACGCCGCCCCGAAGGGCAGCGCGAGCTGGAAGATCGCCGCGAACACGAGGCCGAGCGGGACGCTCGCCGACGGCGGCATGACGAGCCGCATCGGGTCGTTCGGATGGTCGTGGTGAACCCCGTGGATCATCCAGTGCAGTTGCGCGCCGATGCCTCGATCGGGCTCGAAATGGAAGACGACGCGGTGCAGCCAGTACTCGGTCAGCGTCCACACGATGTAGCCGAGGATCACGTAGCCGAGCGCGTGCAGCGCGGCCACGCGCGTGAGCGAGAGCACGAGGAAGGCCGCGATCACGGGGACGTACAGGCCCGGCACGACGCTCCAGTGCACGCGGGTCAGGCGGTCCAGCACGCGGTTGGAGAACATCGGCGGCGAGGCCTTCAGCACCTCGCTGCGCGAAAGGCCTTCCAGTTCGGGCTCGGGGCGCTGCAGCGGGTTCTGCATGCCCCGATTATCCCACGCGCGCGGACCGCCCACACGGGGCGTGGTCATGGACGAGACGGTCTCGGGTAGCCCTCGTGCATGAACGGCGACGACGTGGCCCGCCTGGGCGATGGCTGATCTGCTCGACACGTTCGTCACCGGGCTGAGCGCGGTCAGCGTGCCGTTGCTGCTGCTCGCGATCGCGCTGCACTTCGCGAGCGAGTGCGTGCGCAACCGCGGCTGGTTCAACATCCTGCGCGCGGCGCTCGGGCCCGGCCGCGCGCCGCGCTTCCGCCGCGTGCTCGTCGCGTACTTCGCCGGAGCGGGGCTCGGAACGGTCGTCCCGGCCCGCGCGAACGACCTCGTGAAGCTCACCGTCCTGCGCGGCGGCCGCCCCGGGCGCCGGTTCGCGACGATGCTCGCCACGCTCGTCCCGGAGACGATCCCGGAGAGCGTGATGGGCGCGCTGCTGCTGGCCTGGGCGGTTGCCGCGGGCTACGTGACCTCGCCCGTCGGCCCCGGCGCGGTCCCCAGCTTCCTCGCGAACCCGCTCGTCGCGGCGCCCGCGATCGTGCTCGCGGTCGCGGCGCTGGTCCTGCTCGCGCGCACCGTGCGCCGGCGCGCCGCCGGGCTGTGGGCCGCGCTCGAGGCCGGCTTCGCGATCCTGCGCAGCCCGTGGGGATTCGTGCGGCACGTCGCCGCGTGGCAGGCCCTCGCGCGGCCGGTGCGGATCGCGGCGCTCGTCTGCTACCTGGCGGCGTTCGGGCTGACGGCGACGCCGCTGGCCGCGCTCGTCGTGATGGCGGTCGAGGGCGGCACGCGCGTGCGCGTCGCCCCCGCCGGCGCGGCGCTGCGCGCCGCGGTGCTGGCGGGCGCGCTGCCGCTCGCCACCGGCGGCGGGACCGGGCCCGAGGCCGCGGCGGCGTTCTCGCTGCAGCTGCGCGCGGTCAGCGGGATGTGGACGTTCGCCGTCTCGGTGCTCGTGCTCGCCGCGCTGCTCGGGACGGTCTCGCCGCTGCGGATCCTGCGCGCGGTGCGCGCGACGCGGCTACACGCCCGCCAGCGGCAGGACGCGATCCATGCCGCTCATGCGGATCGTCTGCAGGACGTCGCCCTGGGCGCCCACGAGCTCCAGGCGCCAGCCGTCGCGGCCCGAGGCTGTGGTGGCGCGGTACAGCTCGCGCAGGCCCGAGGAGTCGATGAAGGCGAGGCCGGAGAGATCCAGGACAAGGTGGCGTGAGCCGTCGAGGCTCTCCTTCACCGCGTCGCGCAGCTTGTCGACTGTCGCGAGGTCGAGCTCTCCGCGCAGGCGCAGCAGCCGCGAACCGTCCTGCGCCCCCTCCGCCACGACCTCGAAGCCTCCGGCCAGCACGCGGGCGATCCTAGCGCTGCATTCCGCCGTGCGGAACGCCGGTCTCGATGCGGCGCTCGCGATCGGGCGCCGCCGCGCCGCTGGTGTCGAAGCGGAAGCGCATGCGCACGCGCGTGCCCTTCGCCTCCCCCGCGCTGACGTCCAGGTCGTCGGCGACGCGCGAGACGATCGGCAGCCCGAGGCCGAGGCCCGGGCTGTCGGGGCGCGGGACGAGCCCGTGGCCGTCGTCGTGCACGACCACCTCGAAGGCCCCCGCGGTCTCGGCGGTGCTCACGTGCACCTCGCCGGGCTCGGCGCCGGCGTACGCATGCAGCACCGCGTTCGTCACCGCCTCGCTGACGGCGAGCATGATGCGCGGGAAGAGGTCCTCGGGCACGCCCGCCGCCGCCGCCTGCGCGATCACGTCCGCGCGCGCCTCGCGGACCGAGCCTGGCGCGGCGGGATAGGAGACGCTGTCGGGCATCGCGCAGGTTGGATTCGTACCTACCCCGCGATCTCCGTCAGCCAACTTAGTGGTGCAACGGATTTCCCGTCTCGATCACGATCCGGCAGGGCCGCTGCTGGAGCAGGTACGCCGCGGTCGGGCCGAGCGGGCGCTCGGCCTCCGGCGCGTGCGTGACGCCGAGGTAGACGACCTCCGAGCCCAGCCGGCGCGCCTCCTCCACGAGCGTCCGCCCCGGGTTGCGGGTGCGCAGCAGCGCGGTGCGCACGTTCAGGCCCTCCTTCCTGCCGATCAGCATCGCGGTCTCGAGCGCGTTGCGCCCGTCCTGCTCCTCGCGCTCCAGCGGGCCGTCGAGCGGCAGCTGGCTGGGGACCTGGAGCACGTACACCGCGTCGACGGTCGCGTCGCGGCCGACGAGCTTGGCGGCCGCCCGCAGCGAGGAGGCGCTGACGTCGGTGCCGAAGATCGGCACCAGCGCGGTGCGGTAGTCGAGCGGGACGAAGTCCGGCGGGCGCTGCTCGCGCGCGATCCGCACCGGGTTCACGAGGTCCAGGCCGGCGCGGCGGCGAAACGCCACGTAGCCGACGAGGCCGACCACCATCCAGCCGATCCCGACCGTCCGCGCCTCCTTGTGCAGCGCGAGCACCGAGATCCACGCCGCGAACGTCCCGACCGCCCCGAGCACGCAGCTCAGCGGCAGCAGGCCGCCGCGGAAGCGCACGTTCCACGGCGCGCGGTAGGGGCGCTCGCGGTCGGGCTCCTTGTAGCGCAGCGCGATCACCGCGACGTGCGCCGTCGTGAACGACAGCATCGCGCCGAACGAGTAGAGGTTGCCCAGGAAGTCGGTCTTGCCGGGGATGATCAGCAGGGCGGCGAGGACGCTGTAGAAGACGATCGTGAACGCGGGCGTGCGGTACCGGCGGTGCAGCGCAGAGAACGCGCTCGGCAGCTGGCGGTGCTCGGCCAGCGACCACGACAGCCGAGAGATGCCGATCAGGCCGGCGTTCGTCGCGATCAGCAGGATCGTCGCGGCGAGGACGCCGACGTAGTACTCGGCGAGCTTGAGGAGCGTGCCGTGGATCCCGAGGTTCTTGACGAGGCCGAGGACCGGGTCGTTCTTGTAGCCGTGCGGCGGGTCTTGCCCGAGCTGGGTGACGTAGTGCGCGCCCTGGTGCACGACGGGCATCGCCGACAGTGCGATCCACGGCAGCGGGAAGTAGATGGCGAAGACGGCGATCGCAACGAGCGTGATCGAGCGCGGGATCGAGCG
>DASTWP010000125.1:0-5194 GCA_035765835.1 Solirubrobacteraceae bacterium | reverse complement strand
GAAGCCGACGCGCTGCACGGCGGCGCGCCGGCGGCGCTGCTCGCCGAGGCCGCGGCGGCGGCCGGGCCGGGCGGCGATGCCACGGTGGTGGTGCGCCTGACCTACGAGTTCCTCGGCCCCGTCCCGTTCGCCCCGCTCGCGGTGTCTGCCGAGGTGGTGCGGCCCGGCAGGCGCTTCCAGCTCGTCGAGGGCACGCTCAGCGCCGCCGGCCGCGACGTGGTGCGCGTGCGCGCGGTGCGCCTGCGGCGCGGCGCCGTCGAGCTGCCCCCCGAGACCGGGCCGCACGAGGCGCGGCCGCCGGGGCCGGAGACCGCCCGCGAGGACCCGTTCCCACCGGTGCCCGGCATGCCCTCCGAGGGCTTCCACCGCACGGGCATGGAGATCCGCTTCGCCGGCGGCACCGACTTCGGCGAGGGCCCTGCGCTGGCCTGGTTCCGGCTCGGGCGACCGCTCGTGGACGAGCGCCCGCCCTCTCCGCTGGCCCGCGCCGCGGCGGCGGCGGACTTCGGCAACGGCGTCGCGCACGCGCTCCCGTTCGGGGAGTGGCTGTTCGTGAACACCGACCTCACGGTCCACCTGCACCGCGAGCCCGCCGGCGAGTGGGTGCTGCTGGACGCCCGCACGCGCCTGGACGAGCGCGGCGTCGGCGTCGCGATGTCCACGCTGCACGACGAGCGCGGCCCGATCGGGCTCGCCGCCCAGTCGCTGTTCGTGGATCGGCGCTAGCCGGTCAGGCGGCCGCGCCGTAGGCCTTCGAGCCGAGCGGGAACGAGAAGCACAGCTGCGTCCCGTTGCCGTCGAGGTGGCGGACGTCCATCGTCGCGGCGACCGCGGCGATCGTCGGCAGTCCCAGGCCCAGGCCCGGGCTGTCGGTGCGAGGCCGCGGCCCGATGCCGTCGTCCTCGACGGTCACGACGATCTCGCCCTCGCGCGCCTCGGCCCGGATCCCCACGTGACCAGGGTGCTTGCGCCCGACGAAGCCGTGCACGACCGCGTTCGTCACCGCTTCGGAGACGGCCAGCATCATGTCCCAGGTGCGCTCCTCGGGCAGTCCTGCCGAGCGCGCGGCCTCGCCCGCCGCGCGGCGAGCCAGGCCCACACAGCGCGAGTCGGCGGGGTACTGCTCGTCCAAGAGGACTCTCGCGTCCGCCATCGGACCTGCGCTACCCATGGACGCTGGAACCCAACGCGAGTGTCGCGCACCTGACAGCCAGGATCGCCACGTCGTCGCGCAGTGCCCCGGGCGCAGCGGAATCGGCGATCTCGGCGAGCGCCTGCGCGATCGCCGCGGCGCCCCTCCCGGCGTTGGGGAGCAGCGCCGCCAGGAGCTCGTCCGGGCTCAGGGGCGCGGGCCGCCGCGCCTCGGTGATCCCGTCGGTGTAGAGCACGATCGCGTCGCCGGGCTCCAGCACGGTCTCGGCGACGACGGCGTCGATCCGGTCCGTCACGCCCACCAGGCGGCCGCGCACCGGCAGGGCCTCGCCGCCGCCCCGGCCGCGCAGCACGATGGGGGGAGGATGCCCCGCCGCCGCCGCGGCCAGGTGCAGGCCGCCTTCGCGCCCCGTGTCGAGGATCCCCACGACCGCCGTCAGGAACCGCGGCTCGGTGTACTGGCGGCGCAATGTCGCGTTGAGCGTCTCGAGCAGCTCGTCGGGATGCGAGCCGGCATCGGCCACCGCCCGCAGCGTGTAGCGCGCCAGCGCCGTCACGGCGGCCGCCTCTGCGCCCTTGCCGCAGACGTCGCCCACCACGAGCGCCCAGCGGCCCTCGCCGAGCTCGAAGAGGTCGTAGAAGTCGCCCCCGACCTCGATTCCCTCGCCGGCGGCGGCGTAGTAGCCCGCGGCCTCGGCGCCGGGCACGTCGGGGAGCGACGGGGGCAGCAGGCTCGCCTGGAGCGTCCGCGCCACGTGCGCGCGCTCCTCGAACTGCAGCGCGCCGTCGACGGCCAGCGCCACGCGCTGGCCGAGCGCCTCGATCAGCGTCCATTCCTCGCGCCCGGGGCGGTGGCCGGGCTGCGCCCATCCGAGCGACAGCGCGCCCACCGCGCGGCCGCGGGCGAGCAGCGGCAGCACCGCCACGGTGCGGCCGATCGCCTGCCGCAGGGCCTCCGGAGCCCCGCCGACCGGCCCGATCACCCCGCGCAGCTCGTCGGCCGGCTCGTCGTAGAAACGCGTCTGCCCGGCACGCATGATCTCGGCGATGGGGTGGTCCGGCCTGCGGGCGAGGCCGGACTGGGTCGCGACCAGCAGCAGCAGCTGGCGTCCGTTCGCCGCGCGGGACTCCACGCCGAGCCGCCGCAGGGCGCCGTCGCGCCCGCGGACGTCGATCGCGCACATGTCCGCAAGCCGGGCGACGATCAGCTCCGCCACGGCCTGGAGGGTGTCGCGCAGGCCGACACGGCGCTCGAGCAGCGCGCTCGCGTCGGCGAGCAGGCGCTGGCGCTCGTGCGCGGCCTGGGTGGCGCGCCGCGCGGCCTGCTCCACGGCCAGCAGCGTCTTGCGCTCGTCCTCCTGCTGCTTGCGCTCGGTGATGTCGCGCGCGATGACGATCATCCGGTTCGCCTCGCCGGGCAGCGGCGTCGCCGCGACCTCCAGCGGCACGCGCTCGCCGTCGGGCCGCAGGACCTCGGTCTCGAAGCCCGGCTCCACGACCTCCGTCGCCTGGATCCGCACGAAGCGCCGCCGGGCGCTGTCATGGCGCTCCTCGGGCAACAGGTCCAGGAACGAGTCCAGCGCGCGCAGCTCCTCGGCGCTGCGGCCCGAGATGCGCTCGGCGGCCTCGTTGGAGTACACGATCCGCCCGTGCTCGACCAGGACGAACGCCTCGCCGAGGTCGCTCTGCGCCCGCAGCAGCGTCTCGTAGAGGTCGCGCTGCTCGCTCGCCTCGCCGTACAGCCGGGCGTTGTCGACCGCGAGCGCTGCGCGGCGCGCGATCTCCTGCGCGAAGGTGAGGTCGTCCTCGGTGTAGGGGTCCCGGTCCGAGGTGCGGATCAGCGTCAGCGCGCCGAAGGTGTGGCCGCGTGCGCTCAGCGGCAGCACCATCGCGGAGGCGAGGTCGAGCGAGCGGATGATCTCGAGGTGCTCGGCGTCGACCGCCCCCGCCTCGAGCAACTCGGCGGGGATCTCGGGATAGAGCTCGGCCTCGCCGGTGCGCACCACGTTCGGCACGCCGCTCGGCGCGTCCGGGTCGGGCGGGTAGCGCTGCTCGAGCTCGCGCGCCCAGCGCACCTTCTCCGGGTCGACGTGCGCCACCGCGACGTTCCGCAGCGCGCCGGGCTCGCCAAGCGCGATCGAGCACCACGTCGCGATCCGCCGCACCGCGATCTGGGCGATCGCGCTGAGCGTCTCCTCGAAGTCGAGCGAGGCGTCGAGTGCCGCGCTCGCCTCCGCGAGGAACCGGGCCTGCTCGAGCACCTGCTCGCGCCGGCGGTCGGCGGCGACCCGGTCGGTGACGTCGCTGATCGCGACGCCGAGGCCGACGACGCGGCCGCCCGCGTTGCGCACCGGGACGTAGCTGGCCACGTACGCGCGCCGCTCACCGGGCCGGACGGGGCGCTCGGCCTCGATCTCCACGTCCGTAAGCGCCTCGCCGGAGGCGAGCACGCCGCGCATGAGCTGCTCGAGGGCGGCTCCGTCCACCGGCAGGATGTCGCTGGGGCGGCGGCCGGCGTGGTCCGCCACCGGCAGCCCGTTGATCGCGGCGAGCGCCTCGTTGACGCGGACGTAGCGCAGCTCGGTGTCCAGGAACGCGAGCCCGACCGGTGCGGATGCGTAGACCGCGTCGATGAGCGCTCCGGCCTGCTCGCCGGCGCGCTGCGCCTCGACGAGCTCGTCGATGACCGCATGCGTGCGGTCCACGTCGCGCGCGATCCCGACGAGCGTGCGGGCGCCGCCCGCGTCCACGAGGCGCCCCTCGACCGCGAGCCAGTGACAGGTCCCGTCCGGCCAGACGACGCGGATGTCGAGCTCGTAGGGCGCTCCGTCGCGCAGCGCGGCGGCGATCGCGGCATCGATGGTCTCGCGGTCGGCTGGGTGGACGAGCTGCAGGTACTCCTCGTATCCGGCCGGGCTCTCGCCGGGGGCGAGGCCGTGCAGCGGTCCCATCGAGCGCGAGAAGGCGGGCGCCCGCGTGGCAGGGTCCATTCGCCACGTGCCGACGCGCGCCGCCTCGAGCACGAGCTCGAGCCCGGCCATGGCGCCAGGGTCGGCGGCCGGGACCGCCGGCTGGTGGGTGTCCTGGGGCTCGGGCAGGGCTCCTCCCTGCGAGGAGCCTACGCACGCCCGCGGCCGGCGCACAAGCGCCGGCCGCATAGGACCATCGAGACGCCTACGCCTCGACCGGCTCGTCGAGCAGCTCGGCCGGGAAGACCTTGCGCACGACGTCCACGACGAGGGCGGTGCCCCACAGCAGCATCACCCAGCCGGGCCAGAAGGCCGAGGCACCGGAGAGGGCCCAGGCGGCCGCCAGCACGGCGTTCACGGACAGGTAGGCCAGCAGGTGGCGCTGGAGCTCACGCAGGGTCGGTCGATCGACGGTCATCGCGGGACGTCCTTGGGGGAGTTGGTTCGCGCTGTGCCGGCAGTCTCCTGCGCGCCCGCGCGCGTTACGGTGCGGGAATCCCCACTTCTGGGGTGCGGCGGGCAGGTGTCGCCGGCGCGCATCGAACGATGGTTGGCAGCAGTTGCGGCGAGGGGAGCCGATTGCGTAGTCTCGCCCGTACATGGGGGAGTCGACGCCGTTTGCCGCACAACACCGGCCGTTCGTCGCGGACGCCCCGCGGTCGCGCTGGCCCGCGGACCTGACGGCCCGTCAGCTCTTGCGTGCCGCCGACGGCCTCGAGCAGATCGCGGCGACCTGCACCGGCCTGCGCCGGGCGGAGCTCGAGCGCGAGGTCGACGAGCTGCGCCGCCGCGCCTGGCTCGGCCACTGAAAGGCTGCGCAGCGCGACAATCCGCGGGTGGACCCGTTCGACGTCCTCGGGCTGGAGCGCGACGCCGGCCCGGAGGAGGCCGCCGCGGCCTACCGGCGCCTGGCCAAGGAGTGGCACCCCGACCGGCGCGGTGGGCACGAGTCCGAGCTGCGCATGGCGGAGATCAACGCCGCCTACGACCTGCTGCGCGCCGAGCAGTGGCTGCGCCGGCAGGCCGTCGGCTCGGCCGGCCGCGGGCGCGAGGGCGAGCCGCAGGCGCCCGCG
>DASTWP010000124.1:0-16844 GCA_035765835.1 Solirubrobacteraceae bacterium | reverse complement strand
CGGGATGTAGGGGAGGCCCTGCTCGAGGATCGGCAGCAGCCCGTCGCCCGCCTTCGTCGTCGCGTTCAGCGCCGGGATCGTCGTGCGCGACAGCGCGGGCAGCCCGTCGAGCACGTCGGCCAGCGGGCCGAGCAGCGCGCGCACGCGCGGCAGGACCGCTGCGCCGCGGCGCAGCGTCGGGTCGGCGCTCGCAAGCACGCGGCTGAGGCGCGGCGCGACCGGCAGCGCCGCGGCGGCGGTCGGCGTCAGCGCGTCGAGCGCCGCGGTCAGCGTCCCCAGCGTGCGCGTCGCGTGCCCGATCACGGGCGGGGCCTCGGCGAGCGCCGTGCGCAGCGCGCCCGCCTGGCTCGCGAGCGCGCCGGCGGTGGTGGCCGCGGAGGCCAGCCCCTGCTCGAGATCGCCGCGCCGCGCGGCGACCGCCGAGACGACGTTCGAGGAGGCGGCGATGAAGCGCGTCAGCGCCGGGCGGTCGGCGACCAGCTCGCGCAGCGTCGCGCCGGTCTGGCCGACGGCGGGATCGAGGTAGGCGAGCGTGCGGTTCAGCGCCTGCGAGCCGCCGCCGGTCAGCGACGCGGCGAGGCCGTGCACGACGGTCTGGAGGTTCGCGCGCGTCGCCGCGTCGAGCGTCGCGAGCACCGAGTCGAGGTCGACCGCCGACTGCGTGTCGCTCGCCGGAACGATCGCCCCGGTGCGCAGCGCGGCGTTCGAGTTCGGGCCGGGCGCGAGCGCGATGTAGCGGTTGGCGACGCCCGACAGCGACGGCACGCGCACGTACGCGCGCGTGCCCGCGTGCAGCGGCGTGAGCCTCGAGTCGTCGATCGAGACGGTCACGTCCGCCTGGTTGCGGTCGGTCAGCTCGATGTCGCGGACCTTGCCGACGGGCAGGCCGCCGACCTCGACGAGGTCGCCCTTCACCAGCTGGCTGGCGCTCTCCATCCGCAGGTGCAGCCGGTAGCCGCCGCCCTTCGAGAGCACCACCGCCCAGATCGCGACCGCCCCGACGACCAGCGCGAGCAGCGCGAGCGTGCGGGTGCGCCGCGCGCGGCGCGCGCGCAGGCCTGCGCCCGCGTTCGTGACCAATGGAGCCTCCCGTCCCCGTCTGCCCGTGACCGGTTCCGGACGCTAACACGGTTCCGTGTCATATGAGCCGGGTCCGCGGCGGGGGGTATCGTGGCCGGATGCTCTCGGGGAGATGGGCGCCTTGGCCCCGGCGCACGGCCATCCTCGGCGTGGCCGCGAGCCTGTTCGTCGTGGGGTGCTCTGGCGCCGCCGCGCACGCAGATCACGCTGCGCGGCGCGACGCCGTCCGACCTCGCGGGCCTGGTCGTCAGCGGCTCGAAGAGCGGCCGCCACACGGGGCGGCTCGTGGCGCACCCTGACGGCGACGGCGCGAGCTTCTTCCCCGACAAGCCGTTCCTGGCCGGCGAGCAGGTGATCGTGAAGCCCGGCGTGCCGGTCGCGGGCGACCGCGACGGCACGGTGACCTTCACCGTGCTCGGCGCCGCGCGCACGGTGCCGCCGTTCGGCCAGCCGGCGAGCCCGAGCCGCCGGCCCGGCGACGTGCAGCGGTTCGTCTCGCGGCCCGACCTCGCTCCGCCCGGCATCCACGTCGTGACGCGGACCGCCGCCGCGTCGGCGAACGACATCTTCCTCGCGCCGAAGCTCGGGGACAGCCAGCAGGGCCCGATGATCCTGGACGCGCGCGGCCGGCTCGTCTGGTTCAAGGCGCTGCCGAAGGGCCAGCAGGCCTACGACTTCCGCGTGCAGAGGTACCGCGGCAAGCCGGTGCTGACCTGGTGGCAGGGCGACATCCACGGCTACCACGGCATCGGCTACGGCGTGGTGATGGACTCGAGCTACCGCCCGCTCGCGACGGTCCGCGCGGGCAACGGCTACAACGCCGACCTGCACGAGTTCCAGCTCACGCCCCAGGGCACGGCGCTCGTCACGAGCTACCACCCGGTGCCGCGTGACCTGCGCTTCGTCGGCGGCGCGAAGGACGGCGTCGTCATGGACTGCATCGTCCAGGAGGTCGACGTCGCGACGGGCCTCGTGCTGTTCGAGTGGCACGCGCTCGGGCACGTCGGCCTCAAGGAGTCCTACCTGCCGGTGCACAACCCGCTCGGCAGCGTCTACGACTACTTCCACCTCAACTCGATCGACCTCGAGCCCGACGGCGATCTGCTGATCTCCTCCCGCCACACGCACACGCTGTACGAGATCGATCGCGCGACGGGCCGGATCCTCTGGCGGATGGGCGGCAAGCGCAGCGACTTCCGCATGGGCAAGGGGACGGACTTCGCCTGGCAGCACGACGCCAAGCGCCAGCCCGACGGCACGATCTCGCTCTTCGACAACAGCGCCAACAACAAGCCCGGCCCGCGCTCGAGCGGGAAGGTGCTGAGCGTCGACATGGCCCACCACGCCGTGCACCTCGTGCGTGAGCTCGGGCACCCGCGGCCGCTGACCGCGCCGACGCAGGGCTCGATGCAGCCGCTCCCGGGCGGCGGGGCGTTCGTCGGCTGGGGCGGCACGAACCGCGACTTCACCGAGTACGACGCGCAGGGCAACGTCGTCTTCGACGCCTACTTCACGGCCCCGCAGGACGAGTCCTACCGCGCCTACCGCTTCGACTGGACGGGCACGCCGGTCGTGCCGCCGCGTGTGGCGCTCTCGGGTGGCAAGGCGTACGCGAGCTGGAACGGCGCGACGCAGGTCGCCTCCTGGCGGCTGCTGACCGGCGCCGCGCCGGGCGCGCTGGCGCCGGGCCCGACCGTGACGAGCGCGGGCTTCGAGACCGCGCTGCCCGTGGCCGGCAGGCCGGCCTATGTGGCGGTGCAGGCGCTCGACGCCTCCGGCGCGGTCCTCGGGACCGCGAAGCCCGTCAAGGGCTAGGTCTCGCTCAGGGCGCCGGCGAGTCGCCGTCCGGTGCCGCGTCCGCCTGCGCCCAATCGACTTCACAGTGTCGAGTGCATGGTGTATACAACGCAACCGATGGCCGTCAGGGTCGCCCGCCCGCCCTCGCTCTCCGAGCACGTCGTCCAGGTCCTGCGCGATGACATCCTCGCCGGGCGCCTGCTGCCGGGCGAGCGCCTCACGGAGGCGACGATCATGGATCGCACCGGCGTCAGCCGGACGCCCGTGCGCGAAGGGCTGCGCCGCCTCGAGGCCGAGGGGCTCGTGATCAGCCACCGCGGCCGTGGCACCTACATCACCTACCGCCTCTCGGGCGACGAGGCGCAGCTGATCTACGACTGCCGGCTCGTGCTGGAGCCCTACCTGACGCGCCTGGCGGCCGAGCGCATGACCGTCGACGAGCTGGCTGCGCTGCGCGAGACGCTCGACGGCTTCTCGGCGCTCGACGACGCGGACCCGCAGGCAGCCGGCCGGCTGGACGCGGAGTTCCACCTCACGATCTACGACGCCAGCCGCAGCGAGCTGACCGGCGTGCTGCGCGGCTACTGGTCGCGCCTGCAGATCGAGCTCTCCGAGCGCGTGTACACGACCGAGGTCCCCGCGCGCTTCCTGCACGAGCACGTCGGCATCTTCGACGCGATCGCCGCCCGCGACGGCGCGGCGGCCGCCGAGCGGATGCACACCCACATCGAGCACGGCCGGACGACGCTGAACAAGTCCCTCCAGGCGGACCGGGCCCAGCTCTAGCTCCAGGCATGCACGACTTCCTCCACTACCTCGGCAGCGGCTTCCTCTGGAAGGGCCTGCTGATCGCGATGGAGATCGCGGTCGTGTCGTTCGTCGCGGCGATCCCGTTCGCGCTCGGGGTCGCGGTGATGCGCCTCTCGCGCAACCGGCTCGTGCGCATGCTGCCCGGGCCGTACATCTGGGTCATGCGCGGGACGCCGATCCTGCTGCAACTGCTGTTCTGGTACAACGTCCTGCCGCTCATCGGGATCCAGACGAGCGCGATCGCGACGGCGATCATCGGCCTCGCGCTCAACGAGGTCGCGTTCATGGCGGAGATCTTCCGCGGCGGCCTGCAGGCGGTGAAGCAGACCCAGCGGGACGCCGCCGCGGCGCTCGGCATGCGGCCGTTCCACATCCTGCGCCGCGTCGTGCTGCCGCAGGCGCTGCGGTCGATCGCGCCGGCGCTCTCCAACGAGGCGATCATCCTCGTCAAGAACACCTCGCTGGCGTCGGTCATCACGGTCGGCGAGCTGACGCTGCGCAGCGAGCAGGTCGTCTCGACGAACTTCCAGTACGTCGCCGTGTTCCTCGCCGCGGCGGTCCTCTACCTCGTGGCGACGACGCTGATCGTCTTCCTCCAGGGGTGGCTCGAGGCCCGTCTCGACGTCGAGCGCAAGGGGACCGCCATCCAGGTCGCCGCCTCGCGCCGGCGCGAGGCGGGCCTCTCCGACTCGGCGGGCGGCAACGCGCTGCGCCGCCTCGGCGCGACGCTCGCGATGCGCAGGCGCGACGGCCGTGCGCCCGCGCCGCGCCGGGTGCCGGGGGCGGGGGCGCAGGTCGCCGCGCGCGAGCCGCTCGCGCTGAAGCTCGACGGGATGCAGGCCAAGGACGGCGAGCCCTATGTCGTGAGCGGCGACGTGCGCAAGTCCTTCCACGGCAAGGAGGTCCTGAAGGGGGTCTCGCTCGACGTCGAGCCCGGCAGCGTCGTCTTCCTGATCGGCCCGAGCGGCTCGGGCAAGACCACGCTGCTGCGCACGATCAACCACCTCGAGACGATCGACGGCGGCGAGATCACCGTCGGCGGCATGCACGTCGGCTACCGGCGCAGCGCGAAGGGCCTCGTCCCCGCGCGTGACGTCGCGGTCGCCCGCGCCAAGTGCCGGATCGGGATGGTCTTCCAGCACTTCAACCTCTTCGACCACCTGACCGTGATGGAGAACATCATGGAGTCACCGGTCAAGGTCTACGGGCGCCGGCCGGACGAGGTCCGCGCCGAGGCGCGCGAGCTGCTCGCCTGGGCCGGCCTCGCCGGCTACGAGGAGTACTACCCGCACCAGCTCTCGGGCGGGCAGCAGCAGCGGATCGCGATCATCCGCGCGGTCGCGACGCACCCGCGCCTGATGCTCTTCGACGAGCCGACCTCGGCGCTCGACCCCGAGCTCGTCGGCGAGGTGCTGACGCTCGTGCGCCGCCTCGCGGAGGCCGGCATGACGATGGTCGTCGTCAGCCACGAGATCGTCGCCGCCCGCGACTGGGCGGACAAGGTCGTGTTCATGGAGGACGGCTGCGTGGTGGAGGAGGGGAGCCCGGAGCAGATCTTCCGGGACGCCCGCAGCGAGCGGACGCGCAGCTTCCTGCGCAAGATCGACGAGCGCGGCACGACGGAGGGGGCCGCGAACGCAGCGGGCCTGGGAGGGCCGGAGAGGGCCGGCGCCGTCACGACGGCCCCGGGACACCAGGAGGAGGTCATCACATGAGGTACATCGCAAGCCGCCGCCTGCTCGTGGCGCTCGTCGCAGTCGGTGCGGCGTTCGCCATCGCAGCGTGCGGGTCGTCCAGCAACAAGAGCAGCAGCTCGAGCTCGTCGAGCACGAGCAGCTCGAGCAGTGGGTCCGGCAAGACCTACGTCGTCATGACGTCGGCGGACTTCCCGCCGATGAGCTTCCGCTCGAGCTCGAACCCGAACGAGGTCGTCGGCTTCGAGGTCGACATGGTCAAGACGCTGATGAACAACCTGGGCTGGAAGTACAAGCTCGTCACGGGCGACTTCAACGGCCTGATCCCGGCGGTCCAGAGCGGCCGCGCGGACATGGTCGTCTCGGACGTCTACGACACCGCCGACCGCGAGAAGGTGGTCGACTTCGTCGACTACCTGAAGAACAGCTTCGCGGTGATGGTGGCCGGCAAGAACGCCGCGAGCACGCACTCCTACATGGACATCTGCGGCAAGTCGATGGGCGTGCTGACCGGCAGCGCGCCGGAGCTCTCCACGGCGCAGGGCGCGAGCAAGGCGTGCAAGAAGGCGGGCAAGTCCGCGATCTCGATCAAGTCGTTCCCGGCGGTCGCGCAGGAGCTGCCGCAGCTGTCCAACGGGAGCCTCTACTCGATCCTCGAGGAGTGGTCCAGCCTCTCCTACATCGCGAAGAAGTCCGGCAACAAGTACGCGGTCGTCTTCCCGGACCCCGGGATCACGAACGTCGGCATCGTGGTGAAGAAGGGCAGCCCGATCGAGGGCAAGCTCAAGCAGGCGGTGCAGCAGTACGCGGCCTCGCCCGACTACAAGGCGAACGCCGCGAAGTGGGGCATCCAGAAGAAGTCCCTGATCTCGGGCTGAGGCTCGCAGAGGAGAGGAGAGCGGCTCGATGAACACACGGTTCGGCCTCGCGCTGGAGAACTTCACGGCGGCCCCGAAGGAGCCGGACGTGGAGGAGCTCGTCGCCTACGCGCGACGGGCCGAGGAGCTCGGCTTCGCGTCCCTGTGGGCGTGGGACCACATGCTGCTCGGCACGCGCAGCCCGTTCCCGTTCCTCGAGTCGCTCACCACCCTGACGGCGCTCGCGACGCAGACGAGCGCCGTCAGGCTGGGCACGGGCGTGCTGGTGCTGCCGCTGCGCAACCCGCTCGTGCTCGCGAAGGTCACCGCTTCGCTCGACCGCGTGTCCGGCGGCCGCCTGACGCTCGGCATGGCCGCCGGCTGGTACGAGCGCGAGTTCGCGGCGGCGGGCGTGCCGTTCAAGGCGCGCGGGCGGATCTTCGAGCACAACCTCGACGTGCTCGAGCGCTTCTGGAGCGGCGAGCCCGTCGCGGGCGAGCAGGACGGCATCGAGTACCGCAATGCGCTGATGCTTCCGCGCCCGGCGCAGCAGCCGCGGCCGAAGGTGCTGATCGGCGGCTACGTCGACAAGGTGCTGCGGCGCGTGGCGACCCGCTCGGACGGCTGGCTGACCTACTTCTACACGGCCGAGAGCTTCGCGCGCGCGTGGGCGAAGGTCCGCGCGTTCGCCGAGGAGGCCGGGCGCGACCCCGACGCGCTCGAGAACGTCGCGCAACTGCCGATCTGCGTCGCGTCCTCCTTCGAGGAGGCCGACCGCCGTGCGCGCGACTACATCGCCACGTACTTCGACCTGCCGGAGTGGAGCGAGTCGAGCGCGGAGAGCTCGATCCGCGGCACGCCCGAGCAGTGCGCCGAGCAGCTCAACGAGCAGTTCGAGGCCGGCGTGCAGCACGTCTGCCTGTGCCCGGCCGGCTACGACCGCGAGCAGGTCGAGCGGATCGCCGCCGAGGTGCTGCCACTGCTCGAGGGCGCCGGCGTGGAGGCCGCGTGATGGACAAGCGCATGGGGCTCGCCGAGGCCGCCGGCCTCGTCGCCGACGGCGACACGGTCGTCGGCGGCGGCTGCCTGTACTCGCGCCCGCCCTACGCGATGCTCTTCGAGCTGCTGCGGGCGGGCCGCCGCGACCTCGTGCTCGCACGCAACCTCATGTGCTACGAGGCCGAGCTGTTCCTCGTGCGCGGCGCGGCGGCGAAGCTCATGACCAGCTGGGTCGGCATCGGGCTGCCGTGGGGCATCCCGCGCGTGTTCCGCGAGTTCGCCGAGCGCGATCCCTCGATCTACGAGGAGTGGAGCCATCTGAGCTTCGGCCTGCGGTTCCTCGCCGGGTCGATGGGGATGCCGTTCCTGCCGACCGCGTCGCTGCTCGGCTCCGACGTGCTCAAGCGCACGCCCGCGCAGGAGATGCGCTGCCCGTTCACGGGCGAGCTGCTCGTCGCCGTGCCGGCCTGCCAGCCGGACGTCGCGCTCATCCATGCCCACCGCGTGGACCCCGAGGGCAACGCGCAGGTCGAGGGGCCGGTCTACATGGACCTCGAGTTCGCGCGGGCGGCCAAGACGGTGATCGTCACCGCCGAGGAGGTCGTCTCGCCGGAGGCGATCGCGCGCAGCGCCGACCGCACGGTGATCCCGGGCTTCCTCGTCGACGCCGTCGTAGAGGTGCCGTTCGGCTCCTATCCGGGCGAGTGCTACGGGCTCTACGAGGCGGACTTCGCGCACTTCGACAAGTACGTCGAGCTGGTCAACTCCGGCGGGGCCGGCGGCGTCGAGGAGTACCTGCGCCGGCACCTCGACGAGGCGGGCGACTTCGCCGGGCTGCTCGACCTCGTCGGCGCCTCGGCGCTGCTCGAGCAGCGCCGCCGCGCGCGAGAGCTGGTGGCCGCGTGAGCGCGCCCCGCCCCGAGGAGCTGATGACGATCGCCGGCAGCCGCCTGCTGCGCGACGGCCAGGTCGTCTTCGCGGGAGTCGGGGCGCCGCTCGAGGCGAGCGTCCTGGCGAAGCGGCTGCACGCGCCGTCGCTGACCGTGGTGCTCGAGGGCGGCTCGATCGGCCCGCGGATGATCCCCGGCAAGCTGCCGATCTCGACGAACGAGATGCGCGCGCAGGTGGGCTCGACGATGCTCGTCGGGATCATCGACCTGTTCCTCTACGCGCAGCGCGGCTGCTACGACGTCGGCTTCATCGGCGCCGCGCAGATCGACAAGTTCGGCAACGTCAACACGAGCTACATCGGCGACCCGGACAGCCCGAAGGTGCGGCTGCCGGGCAGCGGCGGCGCGAACGACATCGTCTCGAGCTGCCGCGAGATCATCGTCATGACGCGGCACGAGCCGCGGCGCTTCGTCGAGCAGGTGGACTTCGTGACGAGCCCCGGTTGGCTGTCCGGGCCGGCCGAGCGCGAGCGCGCGGGCCTACACCGCTCGCGCCCGGTCGCGGTGATCACCGACCTCGCGCTGCTCGGCTTCGAGCCCGAGAGCGGGCGCCTGCGGCTCGACGCGCTCCAGCCCGGCGCGACGGTCGAGAGCGTGGTCGAGGCCACGGGCTTCGAGCTGCTCGTCCCGGACGCCGTCGGCGAGCTCGCGCCGCCGGCGCAGCAGGAGCTCGACGAGCTCCGCCGCCTGCAGGACGGCGACCCGCAGGCACCCGCACGACTTCAGGAGGTGGCGAGCGCGCCATGATCGGACCCTTCATCGACATGACCGGCGCGGTGGACGTGCACGTCCACTCAGAGCCGGATCTCTTCCCGCGCATCGCCGACGACGTCGGCGTGTGCCGGCACGCGGCCGAGGTCGGGCTGCGTGCGATCGTCCTGAAGTGCCACTCCGAGCGCACGACCAGCCGCGCGTTCCTCACGCAGCAGATGGCACCCGGCATCACCGTGCTCGGGGGCATCGTGCTCAACCGCGCGGTCGGCGGGATCAACCCGGCGGCCGTCGAGGCGGCGCTCCAGCTCGGCGGCAAGCAGGTCTGGATGCCGACGGTCGACGCCGCGCACCACGCCGCGACCTTCGGCTCCACCGGCGCCTACGACAAGCAGAAGAGCACGGTCGCGCGCGCGGGCGACACCGGCATCCGCGTGATCGGCGAGGACGGCAGGCTGATCGACGAGGCCTACGAGGTGCTCGACCTGGTGGCCGAGCACGACGTGATCCTCGGCACCTGCCACCTCTCGCCGGAGGAGATCGACGTGCTCGTCCCGGCGGCCTTCGAGCGCGGCGTGCAGAAGGTGCTGATCACGCACCCGTTCTTCAAGGTGCCCGGCCTCGACCTCGAGCACCTGCAGCGGCTCGTGGCGATGGGCGCCTACGCCGAGTTCGGCTACTGCACGATCTCGCCGATGTGGAACCACGCGGCGCTGACGCGCGTGGTGCAGGCGATCGAGACGATCGGCGCCGGCCACGCGATCCTGATGAGCGACGCCGGCCAGCGCCACAACCCGATGCCGGCCGAGTGCCTGCGCGTGTTCGCGCAATCGGTCTACGAGTCGGGGATCTCCGAGGCCGACGTCGAGCGGATGATCAAGGTCAACCAGGCCGAGCTGCTCGACCTCGGGCCGATGCCGGCGGTCGCCGACCTGGCGCCCGCGAACGGCGACGGCGCGGTGACGGTGGCGGGCGACGGCACGGCGGCGGCCGTGCGGATCGAGCCGTGAGCATGGCGCGCGTCGGGCTGGTCGTCCCCTCCTCGAACACCGTCATGGAGGTCGACTTCTACCGGCGCCTGCCGGCGCAGGCGACGCTGCACACGGCGCGCATGTTCATGGTCTCCACGACGCCCGCGGGCGAGTGCGCGATGCTCGACGAGCACCTGCCCGGCGCGGTCCGCGACCTCGCGAGCGCGCGCCCGGACGTCGTCGTCTTCGGCTGCACGAGCGCGGGTGCGCTGCGCGGCAACGAGTACGAGGCGGGGCTGATCGAGCGGATGGCGGCCGAGACCGGCGCCGAGGCGGTCAGCGTCGCGGCGTCGGTGCGCGCGGCGATCCGCCGGCGCGGGGCGCGGCGCGTCGGCGTGGTCACGCCGTACGTCGAGAGCCTCAACGAGAAGATCCGCGAGAGCCTCGAGGACGACGGGATCGAGGTCGTGGGCATCCACGGGCTCGGGATCGACGAGAACTTCACGATCGCGGCGGTCGAGCCGGAGCGGGTCGCGGCCTTCGCCGCCGAGTCCTTCGCCGGCGCGGAGATCGACCTGCTGTTCGCCTCCTGCACGAACCTGCGCGCGCTCGACGCCGTGGCCCAGATCGAGCGCACGCTGGGCGTGCCGGCGATGACGAGCAACCTCGCCGCGCTCGAGGCGGTCCTGGACCGGATCGGGGCGGGGGCGCCCGCCTAGAGGATGTACGCCTCGCCGTTCGAGTACGCGCGCGCCGGCTCGTGGGCCGAGGCCGTGGAGCGGATCGCCGACGGCGGCGAGGACGCGCGCGCGATCGCGGGCGGGCAGAGCCTCGCGCCGATGATGATGCTCAGGATGTCCGAGCCCGCGCTGCTCGTGGACGTCGGCGGCGCCGCGCCGCGGGCGATCGAGCGGCGCAACGGGACGCTTTTGGTGCCGGCGCTTGCCCGGCACGCCGACCTCGAGGCATCGGCGGAGGCGTGGAAGGCCTTCGCCGCGCTGCCCGAGGCCGCGGCGTGCATCGGCAATGTCCGCGTCCGCCATCGCGGCACGATCGGGGGGAGTCTCGCGCACGCCGACCCCAGCGCGGAGCTGCCCTGTGTCGCGGTGGCGGCGCGGGCGCACGTGCGCACGCTGGGCCCGTCGGGCGAGCGGACCGTGCCCGCGGCCGAGCTCTTCGTCAGCCACTTCACGACGACGCTCGAGCACGGCGAGCTGATCACGCACGTCGAGGTGCCGGCGCTGCGCGAGGGCGAGGGCTGCGCGTTCGCCGAGCTCGTGCGCCGGCCGGGCGACTTCGCGACGGTCGAGGCCTGCGCGGTCGTGCAGCTCGACGCGGGCGGGCGCTGCTCCGAGGCGCGCCTCGTGGTGGGGGCGACGGCCGACCGGCCGCTCGACGTCACCGAGGCGATCGGCGCGCTGCGCGGCGAGGAGCCCGAGGCGGCGGCGGAAGCCGCGGCGCGCGCGGCCGCGGCGGCGGTCGAGATCGGCCCGAGCGCGCACGGCTCCGAGGAGTACCGGCGCGAGATGGTGGCGGTGTTCGCGCGGCGCGCGCTGCTCGCGGCGGCCGCCCGCGCGCGCGGGGAGGAGGACGGCACGTGGAGCGCGTGAAGGTCACGCTGGCGGTCAACGGCCGCGAGGTCGAGGCGTGGGTGACGCCGAACCAGCCCCTGAGCGAGGTGCTGCGGACCGACGCCGGCCAGACCGACGTCAAGTACGGCTGCGGCGAGGGCGTGTGCGGGACGTGCACGGTGCTGCTGGACGGCGACCCCGTGAACTCGTGCCTGGTGTTCGCCGTGCAGGCGGACGGCGCGCAGGTCACGACGCTGCGCGGCCTGCTCGAGGCCGACGGCACGCTCGGCGCGCTGCAGCAGAGCTTCCTCGAGCACGGCGGCTCGCAGTGCGGCTTCTGCACGCCGGGAATGGTGCTGACCGCGCACTGGTACGTCGGTGGCCACCCGGACGCCGATCGCGACGAGCTGCGCGCCGCGCTGGCCGGCAACTTCTGCCGCTGCACCGGCTACGGGAAGATCCTCGACGCCGTCGAGGCCTACGCGCAGGAGGCCGCCGGTGGCGGTTGACGTCCCTGTCCGCGGGCGCGTGCGGATGGAGGGCCCGTTCCCCCGCGACTTCGAGGAGAAGGTCGCGGGCGCGCTGCGCTACGCGGACGACTGGGCACTGCCGGGGATGCTCCACGGCGCGGTCGTGCGCGCGAGCCTGCCGAGCGCCCGCATCGTCTCGATCGACACCGAGGACGCGCGGGCCGTGCCCGGCGTGCGCGCGGTGCTGACCGCCGCCGACGTGCCGCACAACGTGATCGCCGAGGAGGCCAGCGGCCTCGGGCTCGACCCGGTCGTGATGCCGGTGCTCGCCTTCGACCGCGTGCGCTACGACGGCGAGCCGGTGGCGGTGGTGGCGGCGGAGACGCAGTGGGCGGCCGAGCAGGCCGCTGCGCTCGTGGCCGTCGAGTACGAGGACCTCCCCGGCGTCTTCGACCCCGAGGAGGCGCTCACGCCCCAGGCGCCGCGCGTCCACGCGCACGGCAACCGCTACGCGAGCTGGCTGCTCGAGCACGGCGACCTCGATGCGGCGTTCGCGGCCGCCGACGTCGTCGTCGAGGAGACCTATCGCACGCAGCACGTGGACCACGCCTACCTGGAGCCGGAGGCCGGCGTCGGCTGGATCGACGGCGACGGCGTGCTGACGCTGCGGGTCTCCACGCAGGTGATCGAGCACGCGCGCGAGCTCGCGGAGATCCTCGAGCTGCCGCACTCGCGCGTGCGCGTGATCGGCGCGTACATGGGCGGCGGCTTCGGCGGCAAGGAGGACATGACCGTCGAGCCCTATCTCGCGCTGCTCGCGTGGCGCACGAAGCGGCCGGTGCGGATGGTCTGGACGCGGCAGGAGTCGCTGCTCGCGCGCCAGAAGCGCCACCCGTTCACGATGCGCTACCGGACCGCCGCCACGCGCGAGGGGCGGATCACGGGCCAGGACATCGCGATCGTCGGCAACGCCGGCGCGTACCCGCTGCTCTCGACGCGCGTGATGTTCGCCGCCGCGGTCAACGCGACCGGCCCCTACCGCTTCGACGCGGCGCGCGTGTCGAGCGTGGCGGCCTTCACGAACACGGTGCCGACGAGCGCCTTCCGGGGCTTCGGCGCGATGCAGGTCGTCTTCGGCTACGAGCAGCAGATCGACCGCCTCGCCGACGCGCTCGGGATGGACCCGCTCGAGGTCCGCGAGCGCAACTTCGTGCGCAAGGGCGATCCGCGCGCGACCGGCGAGCCGATCGACACCGAGGTCGGCATCGGCGAGTGCCTGCGCACGGCCACGGCGGCGCTCGGCGGGGCGCCGGCGCTCGCGCCGCGGCCGGGCCGGCGCGTCGGCCGCGGGTTCGCGTGCAGCATGCAGCCCTACGGGCGCGCGATCTTCTTCGCCGATCGCGCCTCGTGCTGGATCGGCCTGGAGCACGACGGCACGCTCGTGCTGCGCGCCGGCGTGACCGACCTCGGCGGCGGCCAGGCGGCGTCGCTCGCGCAGATCGCCTGCGAGGTGCTCGGCGTGAGCATCGACCGCTCGAGCGTGCACATCGCCGACAGCGCGCTCACGCCGCTGGTCGGCGGCACCTTCGCCACGCGGCAGCTCTACATGTCCGGCAACGCGGCGCTGAAGGTCGCACGCGAGCTGCGCGCGAAGCTCGAGCCGGTCGCCGCGGAGCTGCTCGGCGCCGCGGGCGACGAGCTCGCGTGGGGGTCCAATCGCGTCTGCCGGTCGGCCGACCCCGACCACGCGCTGACGATGGCCGAGCTCGCGCGCGCCGCCGAGGACCGCGGCGTCATGCCCTACTGCCACAGCACCTTCGAGGCCGAGGTCGGCGAGTTCGACCCGAGCACCGGCAGGGGCCGCTCGTTCCCCGACTACACGCACGGCGCGCACGGGGTCGAGGTCGAGGTCGACGAGGAGACCGGCCAGGTGCGCGTGCTGCGCTACGTCGCCTGCCACGACGTCGGGCGGATGATCCACCGCCAGCGCGTCGAGGGGCAGATCGAAGGGGCGGTCGCGCAGGGCATCGGCTACGCGCTCAGCGAGGAGGTGCAGATCGAGGAGGGCGTCTGCGCCTCGACGCTGTTCGCCGACTACCTGATCCCCTCCTCGCTCGACGTGCCCGACGTCGTGGCGATCCCGCTCGAGCTGCACCCCGGCAAGGGGCCGCTCGGCGCGCGCGGCGTCGGCGAGCCGCCGATCGGCCCGCCCGCGCCCGCGACCGCCGCGGCGATCGCCGACGCGATCGGCACGCGGCTCACGCAGCTGCCGATGAGCCCGGAGCGGGTGCTCGCCGCGCTGCGCGCGGCGCGCGCGTGAGCGCCGAGCGGGTGCTGCGGCGCCCGCGCGCGGCGGGCAGCCTCGAGGTCGCGCCGCCGGGCGGCGCGCCGCTGCGCTTCCACGCGAGCATGGACGGCTACGCGCCGACGCCGCTGCGGGCGGCCCCCGCGGCGGCGGCTGCGCTGGGCGTCGCCGAGGTGCTCGTCAAGGACGAGTCCGCGCGGCTCGGGATGCCCTCGTTCAAGATCCTCGGCGCCTCGTGGGCGGTGCATCGCGCGCTGGTGGCGCGCGCCGGCCGCGCGCTCGCGGAGGTGCCGGGCCTCGCGGCGCTCGCGGCGCTGGCGGAGGGCATGCGGCCGCTGCGGCTGAGCGCCGCGACCGACGGCAACCACGGCCGTGCGGTCGCGCACATGGCGCGGCTGCTCGGGCTCGAGGCGAGCGTCTACGTCCCGCAGGGCACCGCGCAGGCGCGCATCGACGGCATCGCCTCCGAGGGCGCGGCGGTGAGCGTCGTCGACGGCGGCTACGACGACGCGGTGCGCCGCTCGGCGCTGGACGCCGGCGAGCGCTGCCTCGTGATCTCCGACACCTCGTGGCCCGGCTATCAGGACGTGCCGCGCTGGGTGATCGAGGGCTACGAGACGATCTTCGCGGAGATCGACGAGGAGGCGCCGGGGCGCTTCGACGCCGTCGCGATCCCGATCGGGGTGGGCGCGCTCGCAGCGGCGGCGATCGCGCACTTCTGGGCCGGCGGTGGGCCGCGGCCGGCGCTCGTCGGGGTCGAGCCGACCAGCGCGGCCTGCGTGCTCGCCTCCGTCGAGGCCGGCGACATCGTCTCGCTGACCGAGCCGCAGGAGTCGATCATGGCCGGGCTCAACTGCGCCACGCCCTCGCTCGTGGCGTGGCCGCTGACCTCACGCGGCATCGACGTCTACGTCGCGATCGACGACGCGCGCGTGCCCGGCGCGATGCGCATGCTGGCGCAGGACGGAATCGTTGCCGGAGAGACCGGCGCGGCCGGCCTCGCCGGCATGCGGTGCCTCGCCGAGCAGGGCGACCCGGCGCCGCTCGGCCCGGAGGCGCGCGTGCTGCTGATCGTCACCGAGGGGGCGACCGACCCGGAGGCGTACGCGCGGCTCCTCGGCTGAATATCGGGTCCCGATATACTTCGGGCCGAAGCCGCCGTTGACCCACCGCTCGCAGCCACCAGAAGACGCCGTCGTCATCCCTGAAGGGCGCCCGCAGAGCGCCACCGAGCGCCTGCTCGGGGACTTCAGCGCCGACCGCTCGCTGCTGCGCCTGTGCGCGCTGGCGGCCGGCATCGGGGTCGCCTCCACGGCGCTCGCGCTCGGACTGCTCGACCTGATCGCGCTGCTGACGCACCTGCTCTACACCGGCACGGTGTCGGTGAAGCTCGGGCCGCCGGACATCCACGTCCTCGGCGCGCTGAGCATCCTCGTGCCCGTGCTGGGCGGCCTCGTCGTCGGCGCGATGGCGCGCTTCGGCTCCGAGCGCATCCGCGGCCACGGCATCCCGGAGGCGATGGAGACGATCCTGCTGCGCGGCAGCCGCATGGAGCCGCGGCTGGCGATCCTCAAGCCGGTCTCGAGCGCGGTGTCGATCGGCTCCGGCGGCCCGTTCGGCGCGGAGGGTCCGATCATCGTCACCGGCGGCGCGCTCGGCTCGGTGTTCGCGCAGTTCTTCCACCTCGCGGCGATCGAGCGTCGTGCGCTCCTCGTCGCCGGTGCGTGCGGCGGCATGGCCGCGGTCTTCGGCACGCCGCTCGCGGCGGTGCTGTTCGGCGTCGAGCTGCTCGTGTTCGAGTGGAAGCCGCGCTCGATGGTTCCCGTCGGCGTCGCGGTCGTCGTCGCCGACACGATCCGCAACGTCCTCGCCGGCCACGGGCTGCTGCGCGCGGCGCCGCTCTTCCCGCTGCACCTGTCGTTCGGCTCCACGCCGCTGCACGTCTCGGAGGCTGCGCTGCTCGGACTGCTCACCGCCGCGCTCGCGTGGCTGCTGACAACCGCCGTCTACGGCGCGGAGGACGCGTTCAAGCGACTGCCGCTGCACTGGTCCTGGTGGCCTGCGCTCGGCGGACTCGTCGTCGGCCTCGGCGGGCTGGCCGATGCGCGCGCGCTCGGCGTCGGCTACGACACGATCGACGCGGAGCTCGCCGGCAAGCTCGCGATCGGCGCCTTGCTCCTGCTGCTCGTGGTCAAGCTCGTGATCTGGTCGGTCGCGCTCGGCTCCGGCACGAGCGGCGGCATCCTCGCGCCGCTGCTGATGATCGGCGCCGCCGCCGGCGGTCTCGCCGGTCATGCGATCGGCGGCCACCCGGGAGTGTGGGCTGTGCTCGGCATGGCGGCGACGCTCGCCGGCGTCACCCGCTCGCCGTTCCTCTCGATCGTGTTCGCGGTCGAGCTGACGCACGAACAGAATCTGCTGCTGCCGCTGCTCGCCGTCTGCAGCGTCGCGCACCTCGTCAGCGCGCTCGGCCTGAAGCGGTCGATCCTGACCGAGAAGGTCGCACGCCGCGGCTTCCATGTCATGCGCGAGTACTCGGTCGATCCGCTCGAGGCGCTGTTCGTCCGCGACGTGATGCGCGCCGAGCTGAGCGTCGTGCGCGCGGACGAGCCCGCCGGGGAGGTACGCC
>DASTWP010000123.1:0-3268 GCA_035765835.1 Solirubrobacteraceae bacterium | reverse complement strand
CGTCCCCGATCTGGCGGACCTCGGCGAGCGCTGCGCGCCGGTCCGCGTACCAGGGGATGCGGCCGTCGCGCACGAATCGCGTGGCGCGCGAGTCGCCGACGAAGAACGGCGCGACGACGAGCTGCAGCTCGTCGACGAGGTCGCAGGTCAGGAACTGCGTGTGCACGTTGCCGCCGCCCTCGACCATCAGGCGCTGCACGCCGCGGTCGCCGAGGTCCTCGCTGAGCCTGCGCATCCGCACGGGGCGCCCGCCGTCGACGACGGTCGCCACGGGCCCGAGGCGCGAGCGGGCGTGGCGGACCCGGTCGCTGGTGCAGTACACGAGCTTCTCGATCTCGCCGGTGGCGAAGAAGTCGGCGCGTGCATCCAGCTCCACCCGCTGGGTCACGGTGACCTTGATCGGCGAGGGCGGCAGGCCGCGCGCCGTGCGCGCGTCGCGGCGTGCCTGCGAGCGCACCAGCAGCCGCGGGTTGTCCGTCCGCACGGTGGTCGCGCCGACCATGACCGCGTCGCAGGAGGCGCGGACCGCGTCGACGCGGTCGAAGTCGGCGTCGTTGGAGAGCTCGAGGCGGCGCGGCGACGCGCTGCCGAGGTAGCCGTCGATCGACATGCCGCAGCTCAGGAGGGTGTAGGGGCGCTCAGGCACGTGCAGCTCCCTCCGCGAGCCGCGGCTCGCTGCGGCCGCGCTGCGCGGGACGGATGCGACGGAACCATGCCACGAACGGCTACCCGCTTGCCGATCGGGGGCCGTAGGCGCCGAGGAAGCGGTCGCGGAAGGCGCTCATCGGCCACACCGGCGCCTTCGGGCTCGGCCGCAGCCCGGCGTTCCAGCCCCAGCCCGAGATCCGCCTGAGCACCGCGGGGTCGCGGGCGATCACGGAGATCGGCACCTCGTGGCTCGGCTGCCTGCCGCTGACGATCTCCCACGGCTGGTGGTCGCCCAGGACGACCAGCACCGTGTTGCGGTTCCCGTAGTGCTGCACGTAGGAGATCAGGGCGCTGAGCGAGTACCTGATCGACTGCGCGTACGCCGCGCGCACCGGTGCCGAGACGCCGCTCTGCAGCCACGCCCAGGCGGCGTTGACCGAGAGCGAGTCCCTGCTGGTGTGCGCCACCGGCATGCGGTTGAAGATCGAGCCGTCGCCGACCTGGCCCCACGGGATCAGGCTGGGGATGCGCGTCCACGGCGTGTGACTGGAGACGAGGTCGACCTCCGCGAAGAGCGGCGGGCGGTGGCGCTTTGCGACCTCGAGGCGCTGCAGCGCCGCGAGCACGTACTGGTCCGGCATCGAGGCGTACGCGTACTGGGGGCCGCGGTAGCCGACGTCGCGCCGGTCGTAGACCTGGTCGTAGTGGTAGAAGGTCGAGCCCGGCGGCCAGGCACGGTCGTTGGAGGGCACGTCGTCGACGGTGCGCCATCCGGCGCGCTTGAACGCGTCGCTGAGCGTGAAGCGCCTGCTCGCGATGAGCTGGGCGTAGCGCCGGCGGCTGTTCACCCACACGCCGGACTGCATCGTCGAGTGCGCCAGCCAGCTGATGCCGCCGAACGTCGGCGAGGTCAGGAACGCGCTGCGGGCGGAGAAGCCGGCCGCCTGCAGCTGCTTCGTGCCCTTGGCGAGCAGGGCGTCGACCTGCGGCGAGAACGAGGAGCCCTGGACCGCCACCTTGCCGTAGCTCTCGACGAACACGAGCAGGACGTCCTTGCCGCGCAGGCCGGTGAGCAGCCGGTTCGCGGGCGTCGCCGCGAAGCGGTCGCGGCCGATCGCCCGCGCGAACGTGGCGCGGTCGCCGAGGTCGGCGCGCAGCGCGCTCACCTCGTTCGCGACCAGGCCCGCGGCGCTGGTCGACGCGATCGGCGCGTGGGAGACGAAGCGGGCGCCGAAGATCCAGCAGAGCATCCACACGGCGGCCAGCACGGTGATGGCGCGCAGCGACCGTGCCGGGTGCGCGGCCGCGACCCGCGCGACGCGGCGCACCGCGAGCGTCATGGCGACGAGCAGGGCGGCGAGCACGAGGCCGACCGCGACGATGATCAGGGTCGCCTCCGAGCGCCCGATCGACTCGCGCAGCGTCTCGGCGCCGATGCCCGCGTAGCTGATGTCCTGGTAGGGGTCGAACGGGCGGTCGAAGGCGGCGAAGAACCCGAGGTTCAGGATCTTCAGCAGCACCACGATCGCGAGCAGCGGCCCGGCGCCCCACACGAGCGCGCGCCGCGGCCGCGCGGGGACCGCGACGACGAGCGCCAGCAGCGCGAGGCCTTCGAGCGGGAGCCGCAGGAACACGGCGGGCTTCAGCAGGATCGGCTGGTCGGGCGCGACCAGCGCGCCCCACACGACGATCAGCGCCAGCACCGTGAGCCCGGCGCCGGCGGCCGTCCGCGCGCGCCCGCGCTCGGGGCCCGCGGGTGCGGCGAGCACCGGCCCCGCCGGGGCGCGCCGTCGCAGGCCGGCACGGCGGTTCGCGCGCAACCACCAGACGTCGCGCCCGAAGGACTCGGCGAGCAGGACGAGGGCGCCCGCGAGCGCCGCGCGGCTCACCGCCGCCGGCAGGACGTCCGCGGCCGCGACGGTCAGGACGATCCCCTGGGTCGCGGCGACGACCTTGCGCCAGTAGCGGGCGGGCAGCGCCTCGCGCATCCACGGCAGCGCCCACCCGGCGGCGAGGAACGCGTAGCGCGCCGCGCCGATCGCGAGCACCCAGGCGCCGGCGGAGCGTGCGACGTAGACGCTGAGCACGAGGATCAGGAGGGCGTCGACCTCGCCGTCGAAGCGAGCCCCCAGCCGGCCCGTCGCGGTGCGCCGCGCCACCCAGCCGTCGACCGCGTCCAGCACGAGCGCCGCGGCCGCGAGCAGGACGAGCACCGCGACCGGCGCCGGCCGTACGAACGAGTCCGCGACGAGCGCTGCGACCGCGGCGGCGAACGTCGCCCGCGTGAGCGTCACGCGGTCGGCTGGCGCGAGGCGATCGCAGTGGAAGTGGCGCAGCCCGGCGGCCAGGCCGCCGTTCACGAGCGCCCCGCAGGCGAGCCCGGCGAGCCAGCCCGCCATGCCGATCGGCACGGCGCGCGCGAGGGCGGCGATCAGCAGCACCTGCGCCGCCATGCCGGCGACGGGGCCCGGGTGGGCGATCCGGGCGCCGCGCTCGCGCGGAAAGTCGCCGACCCCGGCGACTGCGATCGCTGTCCCGTCCTTGGGGTCCATGTCGAGAATCGACGCCGCTGCCGTGCCGATCCTTCCGCAGCCGGGCTGGCATGCTGACCGCATGGGGG
>DASTWP010000122.1:0-11153 GCA_035765835.1 Solirubrobacteraceae bacterium | reverse complement strand
CGCGGATCGCCCGTTCGAGGTACTTCTCGCGGATCTCGTCGTCGGTCGCCGGCATGGGTCCCCCGAGGTTCGACGGCTCCCCGGGGCGTCCTTGCCGGTGCATCAGGCCTTGCGGGTCGCCCTGCGCACGCGCCGCTCGCGCCGCGCCCGCCGCGCGCCCGCAGGGGTGGCCTTCGTCTCGAGGAACTTCAGCGCCTGCACGTACAGCAGGCTCGAGCGCTTGGTGTGGATCTCGGCCTCGCGCAGCGACACGAGGAACTCCTCGGGCCCGTCGAAGTCGCGCATCCGCACGCGCACGGAGCCGAGCCCCTGCGCGACGTGCGCGTCCGACCCCGCCCCGGCCGGGATGCGGTACTTCGCGGCGAAGCGCGCGGCCTCCTCGTTGAACGAGCCGATCGCGACGCGCGGGTTGTAGACCTCGATCGCGTCGATGTCGTCGACGATCGAGAGCAGGTGCTCGTAGTCGGGCACCGAGTGCATGCGGTCGAACGGGTGCGGCACGTACACGACGCCGCCCTGGCGGCGGATCTCCGCGACCGTCTCCTCGAGCGACATCCCGCGTGCGATCTTCTCCGTCAGGAAGAGCCCGATCACCTCGCCCTGGGTCGCGGTCTTGACCTCCTCGGCGACGATCACCTTCACGCCGAACTCCGCGGCCTTCCGCTGCGCCTCGAACGCGCCGGAGACCTCGTTGTGATCGGTCACGGCGATGGCCCCGAGGCCCTGCTCGCGCGCGGTGGCGAGCAGCACCTCGACCGGCGTAGCGCAGTCGCTCGAGTGGTCGGTGTGCATGTGCAGGTCGACGTCGATCAGCGCGCGCCGCGCGAGGCGCCTGCGCACCTCCGGGTCCGGCCGCGGGTCGCGCCGGCGCGCGGCCAGGTCGCGGTAGACCTGCTCGACCTCGTCGGCGACCTCGCTCCACGCCCGCCGTGGCGCGTGCCCGCGCAGCTGGTCGCGAAGGCCGCCGTCCGCGACGAGTCGCGCGAGCTGCGCCCCCAGCGTGTCCTCGTCGCCGGCCTCGAACAGCAGCCCGCGCTCGCCCTCGTGGAGGACCTCCGCGTAGACGGGCAGGCGCGCCGCGAGCGGGACGGCGCCCGCGGCCATGGCGCGCAGCAGCAGGGTCGGCGCCGGATCGGCGCCGTCGGAGGCCGCCACCAGCAGGTCGGCCCCCTCGAGCGCCTCCGTCTCTCCCCCGCCGGCGCGCGGCACGAAGCGCACGCGCTCGCGCAGCGAGGCGCGCAGCGGCGTCGAGGACGACGGCCCGCGGTCGGTCGCGACGACGGCGTCCCACGGCAGCCCCTCGTCGAGCCGGCGCAGCGCGCGCAGGAACAGGCGCAGCGCGCCGCGCTCCTCACGCTCGACGAACGCGATGCGCACCCGCTCGGAGCGCGGCGCGCGCGCCACGGCTGCGGGGTCCGCGCCGGGCGGGATCACGTGGTAGCGGGCGGGGAAGAAGCGCCCTACGAGGTCGGCCGTGGCGGCGAAGGCCGCAGTGCGCGCGTCGAGGCGGCCGAGCACTAGCTCGACGACCTTGCGGGCGACCTGCGTCGACAGCGTGCGCTCGGTCGGCGCGTGGAAGGTGCCGACGTTCAGCGCGCGCGAATGGCGCAGCGCGGTGCTCGCGACGCTCGGCCCGAACGGCTCGTGCACGTGGCAGAGGTCGAGCTGCGCGGCGTCGAAGAGGTCGGAGATCGTGCGCGCGACGTCGAGCGGCAGCGCGGCGCGCTGGCGGCCGGGCAGCGGCGGCAGCGCCTCGCCGACCGCGAGGACGCGCGGCTCCGGGCCGTTGGGCGAGAAGAGGGCGTCAGCCCCGCCGCGGACGGCGCGGCGGCCGGCGCGCACGAGCGACTGCGACGCCGACGGCGCGACGATCAGCACGCGGTGCCCGCGGCCCGTCAACTCGGCGCTCACGCGCTCGACGTACTCGTTGACCTCGTGCCCGGACTCCCATGGGTAGGGCGTCACCTGGGCGATCGCGAAGCGCTCGGCCACTGCGGCGGAGCATAGAGAGCGCCCGCGGCGCGCCCCTCAGCGCCGGTACAGCGTGACCGACAGCGTGCGGCTGCTGTGGTTGCCGGCGCTGTCGGTCGCCGTGATGCGCAGCAGGACCTTGAGCGAGCGCGCGTGCCCGAAGCCGCGCGAGAGGGTCAGGGTCGTCGTCGCGCTGCGATTGGCGGCGAGCTTCACCGTGCGCGTGCCGAGCGTCTTGCCCTTGCGCGTGAAGCGCAGCTTCACGCTGCAGCGCTCGCTGCAGCGCAGCGTCAGCGTCGGCGCGCGGTGCCCGTGGCGATGGAGCTTCGCGAAGAGCTTCGGCGGCGTCGTGTCGGCCGCGCCCGCCGGCGTACCGCCCCCGCCACCCCCGGCGGTCCCGCCGGAGCTCTGCGGAGTGGGAACGGTGAACGTGGCCGTGAAGATGTTGCGGTTTCCGGCGGCGTCGACGACGAGCACGTCGATGCTGTGGGAGCCGGGAGCCACGCCGCTGACCGTGTCCGATCCCGGCGTGGTGCAGGCGCCGTACGGCCCGCCGTCGAGGCGGCAGCTCGTGGTGACCGGCGACGTGCTGTCGGCCGCCGTGAAGGTGACGGTTGCGGTGCCCGTGCCGACCGTGATCTGTCCCGGCGTGATCGTCGGCGTGTCCCGGTCGATGACGATGCTGATGCTCTTGCTCGCCGTATTGCCCGCGGCGTCCGCCGTCCGCACGGCGATCGTGTGCGGGCCGTTGCCGAGCGCGCTCAGATCGATCGTCGTGCCGCACGGCTGGAAGCCGCTGCCGTCGCCGACGTCGCACTGGAACGCCAGGCTCGGCGTGGAGGCGTCGAAGGCCTCGAAGCCGATCGCGCCGTTGACGTAGCTGCCGTCGGCGACGAGGAACGTGATCGTCGGCTGGGTCGTGTCGACGACGAAGCTGGCGAACGCGGTCGTGAAGTGCGTGCCGTCCGAAACCTGCACCTCCAGGACGTGCGGCCCGTCGGAGAGCGGCGCAGCGGTGAACGGCGAGGTGCAGTCAGCCAGCGCCTCGGTGTCGATCGCGCATTGCCGGCTGGTGACACCGACGTCGTCGCTGTCGGTGAAGTCGAAGGTCGGCGTCGTGTCGGAGGTGACCGCCCCCTGGACGGGGCCACCCGTGATGTCCACCGTCGGAGCGCTGCTGTCGACCGTGAACGTCTCGGACTTCGTCGTGAAGTTGCCGGCCGCGTCCGTGACCGTGACCTCGAGCACGTGGGTTCCGGTCAGCGCGCCGACGGCGAACGAGCTGTTCGCGCACGCCGTGGCCACGTCGTCGAGCTTGCAGGTCGACGTGACCGGCCCGTTCGCATCCGCGAAGCCCCAGGTGACTGCGTCGGTGACGGTCGCAGTGGCGGGCAGGTCCAGCGTCGGCGCGGTGCGGTCGACGACGAAGTCGAACGACTGCGTGTTGCTGTTCTGGAGCGGCGAGGCGTCCACGGCCCGCACGGTCACCGTGTGCCGGCCCTCGTCGAGCCCCGGCATCGAATACGGCGAGGCGCAGTCGGCGAACGAGCCCGAGTCCACCTTGCACTGCACGCTCGAGAGCCCGCTCGTGTCGCTGACGGTGAACTCGGCGGCGGGAGCGCTCGCGTTCGTGATCGGCTGCGCGTAGAGCGCTCCTGTGAACGACAGCGACGGTGGCGTCGTGTCCGCGTCCGCCCAGGCGCCCGCGGGCAGCGCGAGGAGCGCCGCCGCGAGGGCCGCGAGCAGGCCGAGGACCGCGCGTCGCCGCACCGGTCTATCGCTTCAGCGTGGTGTGGAGCGTCTTTGTCGCGCTGGCGTTGCCGGCCTTGTCGGTCGCGCGCACCTTCAGCGTGACCTTCAGGCGCGTCGCGCTGCCGAAGTCCTTGGCGGGCACCGTCAGCTTCTCGTTCGCCGGGATGCCGGCGCGGAGGTTGTGCCTCTGACGCGCGAGCGTCTTGCCGCCGCGGATGATCCGCACGGTGACGCTGCAGGTCTCGTCGCAGCGGAGCACCAGATACGGGTGACCGATGTTGCGGCCGAGCGCGGCGCGAAGCACCGGCGCGCGGGTGTCAGACGACTGGGCGAGCGCCGCGGCGGGCGCAGCGGCGACCCCGATCGCCAACAGCGTGAGCGCGGCGCGCCGCGCACGGGTGTGGGACATCTTCGACTTCCCCCGATGATCCTGCGCGGGCCTCCTGCCCGCGACAGGACGACTCTACGCACCCGCCGGGCCGCAGCGCAAGCGGCCCGGCGACACGCGTACGGCCGTCCTACGCCTTGGCCGCGGCGCGCTTCGGGGCGGTGCGGGTCGGGCGGGGCCGAATTCCCGTGCCGGCGGCCTTGCCGGCGTGCTTGGCGATGAACTTCTCGGTCTGCTCACGCGCCTCGTTGTCCGGCCGCTGCGTGTGCGGCGACTTCATGAGGTAGGAGCTCGGCCCGTCGAGCTGGCCCGCCACGCCCTGGTTGAGCGCGAGCTTGAGGATGCGCACGGCGTCGATCACGATGCCGGCCGAGTTCGGCGAGTCCCAGACCTCGAGCTTCAGCTCGGCGTTGAGCGGCACGTCGCCGAACGCCTGGCCCTCGAGGCGGATGTGCGCCCACTTGCGGTCGGTCAGCCACGGGACGTAGTCCGACGGCCCGACGTGCACATCGCCCGGCGGCAGCTCGTGGCCCATCACGGAGGTGACCGCGTTGGTCTTCGAGATCTTCTTGGACTCCAGCCGCTCGCGCTCGAGCATGTTGAAGAAGTCCATGTTGCCGCCGACGTTCAGCTGCGAGGTGTGCACGAGCTTCACGCCGCGCTCGTGGAAGAGGCGCGCCAGCGAGCGGTGCACGATCGTCGCACCGACCTGCGACTTGATGTCGTCGCCGATGATCGGCAGGCCCGCCTTCTTGAAGCGCTTGTCCCAGTAGTCCTCGCGCGCGATGAACACGGGGATGCAGTTGACGAAAGCGCAGCCGGCCTCGAGCACCTGCTCGACGTACCACTTCGTCGCCTGCTCGGATCCGACCGGCAGGTAGGAGACGACGACGTCCGTGTGCGTCTCGCGCAGGATCGAGACGATGTCGGCCGTCTCGCCCGCCGCCTTCGTGATCTTCTGCGCGGCGTACTTGCCGATGCCGTCGTGCGTCATCCCGCGGTGGACCGGCACGCCCAGCGCCTTGGGGACCTTCGCGAACTTGATCGTGTTGTTGGGGTCCGCCCAGATCGCCTGCCCGAGGTCCTTGCCGACCTTGGTGCGGTTGACGTCGAAGGCGCACGTGAACTCGATGTCGCGGATGTGGTAGCCGCCGAGGTCGACGTGCATCAGGCCGGGGACCCGCGCCTTGGGGTCGGCGTCCTTGTAGTACTGGACGCCCTGCACGAACGAGTTCGCGCAGTTGCCGACGCCGATGATCGCCACGCGGACCTTGTCGTGCTGGTAGCGGCTCTTGCCGTTGCTCGCGGCCCCGTTCGTCGCGGGCGTCGCGGCCGACTGGCCGTCCGCCGCGCCGTTGCTCTTGGTGCTCACTGTTCTGCTGTTCCTCTCTGGAAGATTCGGGGCTACATATCCCGGCGCGAGCGCCGGGTTACAGCCCGGCGCCGCCTGCGGCGATCGCCTTCAGCTCGCTGCGCACGTGGAAGATCCGCTGCAGGACCGTGATGGTGCCCAGCCCGGCCAGCACGTAGACGGCCGGCTCCAGCGCCCCCAGCCCGAAGCCCTGGAGCAGGATCCCGGCCGAGAGGATCACGACTCGAACCGCCCGGCTGGCGATGCCCACCTTGCACTCTACCCCGAGCGCCTCGGCGCGAGCGCGGGTGTAGGAGACCATCAGCGACGCCAGCACGGCGACGACCACGGCCGCCGCCGCGGCCTCCTTGTGCTGGCGCGCGAAGACCGCCGCGACCGCGGTCAGCACGAGCCCTTCCTCGATGCGGTCCAGCGTCGAGTCCAGGAACGCGCCGAACTGCGTGCCCTTGCCCGACATGCGCGAGTAGCGCCCGTCGAGCGTGTCCATGATCGAGCCGAGGATGAACGCGACGGCGCCCCACACGAAGTGGCGCTGCCACACGAGCGCGGCGGCGACGAGGTTGCCGATCAGCCCCGTCAGCGAGATCGCGTTCGGCGTCAGCCGCGACTCGATCAGCCGGTTGCGCACCATCTCGCGCCGCACGCCCGCGCCGAGCGGCGGCCGTGCCGGCCGCGACGGCCGTGGCTCCGCCATCAGGCCGGGGCGCTCGCGTCCGCGGCGTGGAAGCCCCACACCGGCCGCGCGCGTGCCATGCTGCGGGCGGCCAGCGCCGCGATGCCGGCGGTCAGCGCGCCGAGGAACGCGTCGGTGAAGAAGTGGTTCGCCGTCGCGACGATCACGAACGTCATCAGCAGCGGGTAGCAGGCCCAGAAGATGCGCGTGGCCCTGTGCCTCGCCAGCCGCGCGATCGGCACGCCGATCATCGTCGCGAAGCAGATGTGCATCGACGGCACCGCGGCGTAGGGGTTGAAGAGCGCGTTGGCGCCGGTGACCGAGTTGTGGTCCACGTGGACGTAGTCGCTGACCGTGTCCAGGAAGCCCCATTCCGGGAAGAAGCGCGGCGGCGCGGTCGGGAAGATCACGTAGGCGACGAGCGCGAGGCCCATCGCGACCACGAACATGTTCCGCACGAAGTAGAAGCTCTTGTTGTGGAACAGGTAGAGGTAGACGAGCGCGCCGACCGTGACCGAGGTCTGCGCGTTGAGGTAGATCCAGTTCGCGGCGTCGATCAGCGCGGGCTTCGTGTCGGCCCACGACTGGATGCTCTGCTCGGCGAAGACGTGCAGGCTGCGCTCGATCCCGATCAGGTCGCGCGCGTTCTGGAACGCCTTCGCCGCGCCCGCCGGATCGTCGACCCACCCGCGCACGATCCGGTACGCGTAGTAGGCCAGCATGAACAGCAGGATCTGCCGTAGGACGTCCAACACGCCCTGCGGGAACAGCCTCGCCTGGAGCGTGCGCGCGCGCGACAGCATGGGCCGACCGATCCTAGCGATCGCGCCCGCCGTCGCGCCCGGCTCAGACACCGATACCGGGCTTCGTGCAGCGCGGGCCGTGCTCGAGCATGCGCAGCGGCGTGAAGTCGGCCACGACCTGCACGCGCGCGGGCGCGACGAGCTCGATCCGGGTCCAGCCGCCGCGCGCCGGGCCCACGCAGCCGTGGCCGCCGCGCAGGCGGAAGTAGGGGCTGTAGTGCACGCGGACGGTGAAGGCGCCGCGGCTGGAGGCGTCCAGGACGATCGAGCTCGAGTCCAGCGACACGAGCCGCGCGTCGCCGCGCACGAGCGGCAGCGGCTTGCGCATCTCGAAGACGCGCCAGTGCCGGCTGCGCCAGACCGGCTTGAGGTACGGCAGGCCTGAGCGCAGCAGGGCGGCCTCGGCCTGGCCCGACGCCGCCAGCGAGACGTCCGGCAGCGCGACGTAGCGCACGCCCGCCCGGCGCAGCCAGATGTGGTAGCTGCGGGCGCTCAGGCGGTGCGTGGCGTCGTAGAAGAGCGGGTCGTACTTGACGTCCAGCTGCGTCTCCCACCCGCGCGCGAGCGGGAAGCGCCGCGCGAGGTAGACGCTCTCCCAGTGCCCGCGCGTGAACGGCACCTCCAGGCGCGCGGGCGGGCCGCCGGCGCGCTCGAGGTAGCCGATCAGCGGCGCGTAGTACGCGGCGCTCGTCGAGGGGTCGTCGACGCCCTTGATCGCCTCGTGCACGGGCGAGGACCACTGCCAGTAGAGCAGCCAGACCGCGACGACGCCGATCAGCAGGTGCGCCGGCACGCGCGGCAGCCGCACGGGGATCGCGCGGCGTGGTGCGTGCCAGGCGGCGCAGGCCAGCAGCGGCCCGGAGAACTCCATCCCCAGGCGCGTGACGTTGCTGCCCATCGGCGTCGCGAGCAGGAACGACGCCACCCCGGCGATCGCGTAGAGCGCGGCGCCGATGCGCAGCGCCCGCTGCTCGGCGGGCACGAGCGCGAGGATCGCCGCCGCGGCACCGAGCACGCCGCCGAGGTCCAGCAGCGAGCACGGCTGGCGGCCGCCCTCGGGGAACGCGACCTCGAGCGCGAGCACGGCGCCGAGCGCCACGACCGCGAGCACCAGCCCGCGCGCGCTGCGACGGTCGAGCGCCACCGCGACGGCGGCGAGCGCGAGGAACGCGGCGGCGACGGGGCTGGTGACCGCGCACAGCGCTGCGAGCGCCGCCGCGAGGCGGGGGCGGTGCGCGCGCAGCGCGGCAAGCGCGCCGAGCGCGACCGCGACGCCGAGGCCGTAGGTGATGCGCCCGACGACGAGGTCGGTCATCGCGGCGGCCGCGAACCACAGCGTGCCGAAGCGCGCGTTCTCACCGAAATGCGAGCGCGCGAGGCGGCCGAAGAGCAGCGTCGAGACGACCGCCGCGCCGAAGCCGACCAGGCGCGGGCCGAGCAACGCTGCCAATGGCGGGAAGACGAGGCTGTAGCCGGGCAGGTGGTGCCCGGCGAACCAGTTGTTGTCCCAGACCGCGAACCCCTCGCGCGCGAACAGCCCGGCACGGTAGACCTGCGCCGCGAGGTCGGGCGTGCGCGGCGCGGCCGCGAGCCACACTGCGGCGAGCGCCGCGGCGACGACCCACGGGGGGGTCGCGCTGAGACGCCATGTCGAGGAGGTCGCCGCGGGCCGTCTGTAGGCAGGAGCGACGCTCATGCGCGCCAAACGCTACGACTCGCGGCCCGATTCTGGGTGCGCGTGGCGTTAGGGGATGTTGCGATCCGCGCGGCGCGGACACGAAGTCGCTGCGCGACCCGGGGACCCACCTCCGGTGGCCACGTGGCCACCTCCGGCACCCCTCAGGCGTCCAGGAACGCCGCGACGCGGTCCACCACGTCCGGGCGGTCGAGCCACGGCCAGTGGCCCGCGTCGGGCAGGCGCAGCACCTCCGCCTCGCCGCCGAGCAGTGCCGCGTAGCCCTCGGCGAAGCGCGGCGGGATGTACGGGTCCTGCTCGCCCCACACGATCAGCGCCGGCGCGGTGATGTCGCCGAGCCGCGCGCCGGCCGCCGCGAGATCGCCCTCCGGCGCGGAGCGGTACAGGCGCAGGATCGCGCGCTGCGTGCCCTGGTCGAAGTGCGCGATCGTCGCGTCGAGGAACTCGTCCGGCAGCGGCCCCCTGCCGCCGCCGCCCTCGCGCGAGAGCTGCTTCAGCGACCAGCGCGTCGTCGCGCCCATCACGAGCTCGCCGACGACGGGCGTGCGCCACGCGCGCGCGATCCGGTGCCAGCGGTAGCCGGGCATCAGCGGCACGGCGTCGATGATCACGAGGCGCTCCACGCGATCGGGGAAGCGCTGTGCCCACACGAGGCCCACGCCGCCCCAGTCGTGCACCACCAGGCGCACGCGCTCGACCTCGAGGTGGTCGAGGAAGGCCTCGAGGAACGCGTCGTAGCCGGCCATCGTGTAGTCGCCGTCGCCGCGCTTGCCGCTGCGGCCGAAGCCCGGCAGGTCGGGCGCGATGCCTCCCGTGCGCTCGAGAAACGGCAGCCAGTCGTCGCTGCTGGTCGGCACGCCGTGGAGGTAGAGGACGGGCGTGTCGCTCTCGCCGGCGCTGCGCCAGAAGAGCGGCTGCCCGCCGAGCTGCTCGGTGTGCTCCTCGGCCATGCGCGCGGGCACGTTACCGTCCGCGGGACCGGTGCCCGCGACCGTCGCACGACCCGCCTGGAAGCGCCCGCCCGCGCGGCGCGTGCGGATGGTGCGCGAGCGCCTGCGATCGCTCTACGGCGTCCCGGTGATGGCGCCGCACGGCCACCCGATCGCCGAGCTCGTCCTGACCGTCCTCTCGCAGTCCACGAACGACCGCAACCGCGACGTCGCGTTCCTGCGCCTACGGGAGCGGTTCCCCCTTGGGGTGGCTCCGGCCCCCCTGGCGATCTCCTGGCAGGCCGTGCGCGACGCTCCTCTGGACGAGGTCGAGGAGGCGATCCGCCCGGGCGGGATCTCGAAGGTCAAGTCCGAGCGCATCCAGGCGATCCTGCGCGCGATCGCCCCCGACGGCGAGCCAGACCTCGACTGGACGCGCGACGCGCCACTCGCAGAGGCGCAGGCCCACCTGACGGCGCTGCCCGGCGTCGGGCGCAAGACCGCCGCCTGCGTGCTGCTGTTCACCTGGGGCCGGCGCGACGTGCCGGTGGACACGCACGTCTCGCGCGTCGGGATGCGCCTTCACCTGCTGCGCCCGGGGGCGCCGTTCGGAGAGCTCCACGACGAGATGCTCGCGCTCACGCCGCCGGGCGCCGAGCTCGAGCTGCACGTCAACCTCCTGCGCCACGGCCGGCGCACCTGCCACGCGCAGCGGCCCGCCTGCCGCGCCTGCGCGCTGCGGCGCATGTGCCCGTCGAGGCAGGCGTGAGATGACGACCTGGCACCTCGAGATCACCGACCGCTCCGGGCTGCGTCCGCCGGAACGCCCGCTGCCTCAGGGCGTCGAGATCGTCCGCGTCGAGGACCCGCACGTCAACCGCGCCTTCTACGAGATCCTCGGCGAGGAGTACGAGTGGACCGACCACATCGGCCAGGACGAGGAGTGGTGGGCGGGCCACGCGGCGCGTGTCGAGACGTGGCTCGCGCGGCTCGACGGCCTGCCCGCCGGCTACATCGAGCTCGAGCCGCAGCTCGACGGCGACGTCGAGATCGCGTACTTCGGGGTGCTGCCGGTGTTCCACGGCCGCGGCATCGGGGGACACCTGCTCGCACACGGCATCGCGCGCGCGTTCGAGCTCGGCTCGCGGGTGTGGGCCCACACCTGCTCGCTCGACGGCCCGGCGGCGCTGCCGAACTACCAGGCGCGCGGGATGCGGATCTACAAGATCTGCTAACCTGCGACTTAGATTTTTCCCGTCGCTGATTCGTAGGCAGAGCAAGGAGTCCCCACCAGCATGGCCAAGACCATCGGCATCGACCTCGGCACGACCAACTCGTGCATGGCCGTCCTCGAGGGCGGCGAGCCGACCGTCATCGAGAACGCCGAGGGCGGGCGCACCACCCCGTCCGTCGTCGCGTTCACGCAGAGCGGCGAGCGCCTCGTCGGCACCGTCGCCAAGCGCCAGGCGGTCACCAACCCGCAGAACACCGTCTTCTCGATCAAGCGCTTCATGGGCCGCAAGGAGGCCGAGGTGCGCGAGGAGGAGTCGATCGTCCCCTACAAGGTCG
>DASTWP010000121.1:0-2011 GCA_035765835.1 Solirubrobacteraceae bacterium | reverse complement strand
CATCGGCCACCGCCTGGACGGCTGGCCCAACCGCGACCTGAACGTCGGCGCGATCGTCTCGCTGGCCCCGGACCTCAAGCCCGTCGAGCAGGTCCTCGGCGTCGACGAGGCGACGGTCAAGAAGGTGCTGGCGTCATGGGGGCCGGGCAAGTTCGACGCCGAGCTGTTCATGGACGGCAAGGCCTTCCGGCCCGACGGCGGCTCCGCGGCGACGCTGATCCCGCCGGCCTTCGGCCTCGCCGGCGTGAACCTGCACACCTACACCGGATGGGGCTCGATCCCGTACTGGAACGCGTTCGTCGCGAACCTCGAGATGCACGGCCAGGGCAACTTCAGCGACTCGCGCCTGGACGACGCGAGCAAGTTCCCGATCGCCGCCAAGAACGGCTTCGGGCACGTGCACAACAAGAAGGACCTGATCAGCTCGAAGCTGCCGGCGCTGCAGTTCTACCAGCTGGCGCTGAAGCCGCCCAAGGCCCCGAAGGGGAGCTTCGACCCGGCCGCCGCGAGGCGCGGCAAGATGCTCTTCGACGGCTCGGCGAAGTGCGCGAGCTGCCACGTGCCGCCGACGTACAGCGCGCCCGGGTTCAACATGGTCAAGCCCTCGGCGATCTGCACGGACTCCTTCCAGGCGGACCGCTCGCCCGACGGCATGTACCGCGTCACGCCGCTGCGCGGCCTGTGGTCGCACGCGAAGGGCGGCTTCTACCACGACGGCCGCTTCCAGACCCTCGGGGACGTCGTCAACCACTACGACTCCTGCTTCGGGCTGCACCTCTCCCCAGGACAGAAGAGCGACCTCGTCCAGTACCTGAAGTCGCTGTGAGCGCGGGCGCCGTCAGCGCAGGCCTCGCCCGGCCGGGTACCCCACCGGCCCGGGCGGGGCGCCGCGCCGCGATCCCGGCAGGCGTGCTGCCGGTCCTCACCGCGGTGCTGCTCGCGACGGCGCTCGCGCTCGTCTTCTTCTGGGTGCGCGACGAGGCCGACCAGGGCTTCGTGCAGCGGATCTTCTACATCCACGTGCCGCTCGGCATCGTCGCGCTCGGCGGGTACATGGCCGGCGCGGGGATGGCGATCGCGCACCTGCGCACGGGCGAGCGCGAGTGGGACCTGCGCTCCTACGTGACGATCCACCTCTCGCTGATCCTCTCGCTCGGCGTGCTCGTCTCCGGCTCGATCTGGGCGCGGGCGTCGTGGGGTCACTGGTGGGTCTGGAACGAGCCGATGCTCGTCTCGTTCCTGATCGTCTTCCTGCTGTACTGCTGCTACCAGCCGCTGCGCTTCGCGATCGACGACCCGGAGCGCCAGGCGCGCTACGCGTCGGTCTTCGCGGTCACGGCCGGCGCGTTCGTGCCGCTGAACTTCGCGGCGGTGCGGCTGGCGCAGTCCTACACGCACCCGCGCGTGCTGACGGCGACCGGCGGCAACCTGCCGGGCGACATGCGGCTGACGTTCCTCGTCTGCCTCGCCGCCGTCGTCTCGCTGTACACGACGCTCTGGCGCCTGGAGATCCGAGCCAAGCGCCTGCGGATCAGGGCGGCGCGCCTGCGCCGCCGGCTCAACGCGGAGGAGGTGGCCTGATGGCGGTCCCGCTGCACGAGGCCGTGCGCTACGTCGCCGGCGCCTACGCGGTGGTGTTCGTGCTCGTGGTGCTCTACACGACGCTGATCACGCGGCGGATCGGCCGCGTCGAGCGCGATGTCCAAGCGATGGAGGAACGGCTCGGGCGATGAGCCGCCTCGTCGCGGTCGGCCTCTCGTTTCGCACCGCGCCGGTCGCCGTGCGCGAGCGTGCCTCGCTCGACGAGGGCGCGGCGCGGCTCCTGCTGCGTGCGCTGCGCGCCGGCGGCGCCGTGCGCGAGGCGCTCGCGCTGTCGACGTGCAACCGCACCGAGCTCTACGCGCTCGCCGACGATCCGGTCGCGGGCGAGCGCGCCCTGCTCGCCGCGCTCGCGGCGCACACCGCGATCGGCGCCGAGCAGCTGCGCCGCTGCGCGTTCGCCGTCGCGGAC
>DASTWP010000120.1:0-4729 GCA_035765835.1 Solirubrobacteraceae bacterium | reverse complement strand
CGTGCCCTTCATCGGGATGTGCTCGGATGACAGCGTGATGTGCGTGCCGCGACTGGGCCGGATGCGCGGCACCTCGGCCTCGTCGTGCAGCTCCTCGGGCCGCAGGCGGTCGGCCCAGACGCCGGTCGCGTTGACGATGTTCGCGCCGCGGACCTCGATCGCCTCGCCGGACTCCGCGTCGCGCGCGCGCACGCCCACAGCGCGGCCGTCCTGCGCCAGCAGCTCGAGCACCTCGAGCCGGTTCGCGCAGACGGCGCCGAAGCGCTCGGCCTCGCCCAGCACGGTCAGCACGAGGCGGGCATCGTCGGTCTGGCAGTCGTAGAAGAGGTAGCCGGAGGTCGGCTCGCGCGGCGCGAGCGCCGGCAGCAGCTCCACGACCTCCTCGCCCGAGATCACGCGGTGGCGGTCCGGCGACCAGTCCTCGGTCTCGCGGCGGCGGCCGCGCAGGCGGTCGACCGCCATCACGTCGTAGAGGTTCAGTCCCACGCCGACGAGGCGGTCGGGGCGCGCGCCCTCGAACGCCGGCACGACCAGCGGCAGCGGCCGGACGAGGTGGGGCGCGAGGCGCACGAGCAGCTGACGCTCGAGCAGCGCCTCGCGCACGAGGCCGAGGTCGAAGTTCTGCAGGTAGCGCAGGCCACCGTGCACGAGCTTCGAGGAGCGGCTCGACGTGCCCGACGCGTAGTCGGCCTTCTCGAGCAGCGCGACCGAGTAGCCGCGGGTGGCGGCGTCCAGCGCAACCCCGGCGCCGGTGATCCCACCCCCGACGACGACGACGTCGAACTCCTCGCCGGCAAGAGCGGCGATGGCCTGGCTGCGGGCGATCACGGGCGGCGCAGTCTCGCACGGCGGAGCCGAACGTCCGTCCGCGCCCTCCACGTTCTTCGGTCAAGCCCTCCCCATTTCTGACGATAAGAGCGCTATGAGCACGCCCACTCCGCGGGCGGCCCTCGTTGCCGCCGTCCTCACCGGCGCGCTGGCGCTCGCCGGCGCGGCCGACGCCCAGCTGCCGCTTCAGCTTCCCTCCGCCCCCGCTCCCGTGAGCACCGTCACGAGCACGGTCGGAGGTGTCGTCACGGGCACCACCCAGCAGGTCACCGGCACCGTCGACCAGGTCCTGTCGGGCACGACCGGCGTGACGCTGCCGACCGGCACGCTCGACCAGCTCCTCGGCTCCTCCGGCGTGCAGGGCAAGGACTCGGGCGGCACCGGGACCACCACCTCCCCTGGCACTACGGGGGGCGGCACCGGCGCGACCTCGGGCGCGGGCGCCGGCGGCGGCGCGACCGTCGTCGACGTGCGGGCGCCGAAGGCGCGCGTGACGCTGCTCTCGCGCCTGCGGCGCGTCGGGCGCACGGGCAAGCTGCGCCTGCGGATCAGCCTCGACGAGCCGGGCATCGTCGCGCTGCGCGGGACGCTGAAGCCCGGGCTGCGGCGCAAGCTCCCGCGCGCGCTGCGCCGCCAGCGCTACTCGCGCCGCTCGACGCGGATCCCCTCGACCGTGCTCGCCTACCGGCGCGCGGGCTCGCTGACGGTGACGATCGCGGTCAGCCGGACCGCCGAGCGGATGCTCAACCGCGCGCGCGACGCGCGGCTCGACCTGCGGCTGCTCGCAGCGGACGTCGCGCGCAACCAGGCGGGCGCGCGCGTCCTGCGGCACGTGCGCAGGTAGCATCGCGCGCCGCGATGGCGGCGCCGACGATCCTGCTGACCGGCGTCCCCGGCTTCCTCGGCACGCGCCTGGCCCGCAGGCTACTCGCCGACGATCCCCAGGCGCGGCTCGTCGCGCTCGTCGAGCCGCGGATGGCCGAGCGGGCGCGCGAGGTCGCGCGCGGGCGCGGGCTCGAGCGCGCCGAGGTGCTCGCGGGCGACATCGTGCACCCGCAACTCGGGCTCGACGGCGCCGAGTACGAGCGGCTGGCGCGCGAGGTCACGAGCGTGCACCACCTCGCCGCCGTCTACGACCTCCACGTCGGCGCGGCGCTCGCCGAGCGCGTGAACGTGCAGGGCACGCAGCACGTGCTCGACCTCTGCCTGGCGTGCGAGCGCCTCGAGCGCCACAGCTACGTCTCGACGGCGTACGTCGCGGGCGAGCGCTCGGGCCGGGTGCTCGAGAGCGACCTCGATGCCGGGCAGTCGTTCAAGAACCACTACGAGTCGACGAAGTTCGCGGCCGAGGTGCTCGTGCGCGCGACGATGGACCGGGTGCCGACGACGATCCACCGGCCCGCGATCGTGGTCGGCGACTCGCGCTCGGGCGAGACGCAGAAGTTCGACGGGCCCTACTACCTGCTGCGGCTGCTCTCGCGCGTGCAGCGCACCGGCGGGCCGATCCCACAGGTCGGGCGCGGCGACGCGCCCTTCAACGTCGTTCCGGTCGACTTCGTCGTCAGCGCGATCACCGCCGCCGCGCGCGACCCACAGGCCGCCGGCGAGACCTTCCACCTCGTCGACCCCGAGCCGGCGAGCGCGGCGGAGCTGATGCGGATCTTCGCCGCCGAGTACGCCGGCCGCGCGCCGTCGTACCGGCTGCCGAGCAGGCTCGTCGAGCGCTCGCTGCGCTTCAACGCCGTGCGCCGGATGCTCGACGGCACGCCGCGCGAGTCGATCGTCTACCTCAACCACCCGGTCACGTTCGACACGACCCGCGCGACGGAGATGCTCGCCCGCAACGGCCTGCGCTGCCCGCGCTTCGCGGAGTACGCGCCGAACATCGTGCGCTTCTTCCGCGAGCACGAGGCCGAGCCGGCGTACGCGCCGGCGTGGAGCCGCTAGCGCGCGCCCGCCTGGAGCTCCTCGATCGACGGCACGACGACGGGGCCCTCGGGCGGCTGCGTGAAGCGGATCGGGTTGCCGGACGGGTCGCGCAGCCCGCAGTCGGTGCCGTAGAAGCGCTCGACGGGCTCCTGCGTGAACTCGACGCCCTTGGCCTTCAGCGCCTCGTAGGTGGCGCGGCAGTCGTCGGTCTCGAGGATGAGCCCGCCGCCCGCAGCGCCCTTGGCGACGAGCCCGCGCAGCTGCTCCGCGGTCGCGTCGTCGTGCACCGGCGGACCGGGGACCATGAGCACGAGGTCGACCTCCGGCTGCTCGGGCAACCCGACGGTGAGCCAGCGCATGTTCCCGAGGTCGGCGTCGGTGCGGACGACCATCCCGAGCTTGCCGACGTAGAAGTCGAGTGCCTCGTCCTGGTCGAGGACGTAGAGGAAGGTGTGGCTGATTCGCTTGAGCATGACGGCCACGCTACGACGCGCGGCCGCGGCGCGCTTCTCCGAACCTGCTCTCTTGCGCTCAGCCCGCCGGGCGCGTCCAGGCGAGCACCCAGCAGGCGGGGATGCGCAGGTGCGCGCCGCCGTCGGCGAAGCGCGCGCGGTAGGCGGACGGCGACTCGCCGATGATCGCGCGGAACGTGCGGCTGAACGTGCCGAGGCTGTTGAAGCCGACGTCGAAGCAGATGGCCGTGACGCTGCGATCGGTCTCGCGCAGCAGCTCCATCGCGCGCTCGACCCGGCGGCGCTGCAGGTACCGATGCGGCGACTCGCCGAACGTCGCGCGGAACTGGCGGCTGAAGTGCGCGGGCGAGACGTGCGCGACGCGTGCCAGCGCCGGGACGTCGAGCGGCTGCGCGAACGCGCGGTCCATCGTGTCGCGCGCGCGCAGCATGCGGCGGTTGCGCTCCTCGGTCTGCGCGGACACCCCTCAGCCCGCTCCGAGGAGCGCGTCGCGCAGTGCGCGCTCCTCCTCCTCGAGCAGCGCCAGCCACGTGCGCTCCGCCTCGAACAGGACGCGGCGCTTGATCTCGCGCACCGCGGCGCGCGGCGCGGTGGCGATCTCGCCCGCGAGCGCCAGCGCGTCCTCGAGCGTGCCGACGCGGGACACGACGCCGCGCTCGGCCGCCTCCTGCGCCTCGATCACGCGGCCGGTCATGCACAGCTCGCGCGCGAGCGCCGCCGGCAGCGCGGCGCGGGCCGCGGCGTAGCTCGGCGGGATGTAGCGGCCGAGCTCCGGGAAGCCCATCCGCGCGGCGGGCGCGGCGATGCGGACGTCGCAGAGCAGCGCCAGCGCGAAGCCGCCCGCGATCGCGGGCCCGTTGAGGTACGCCACGGTCGGCGTGGCCGAGCGCGCGAGGACGCCGAACAGCCGCGTGCTGGTCTCCACGATGCGCCGCCGGTTCGCCTCGTCGCCACCGAACTGCGTGACGTCCATGCCCGCGCAGAACGCGCTGCCCGCGCCGGTCAGCAGGATCGCGCCGGTGTCCTGGCCGCCCGCGGACTCGAGCGCGCCGGCGAGCTGCTCGCGCAGCTCGAGCGAGAGCGCGTTGCGCTTCTGCGGGCGGTCGAGCGTGAGCACCGCGACGTCGTCGCGGCGCTCGATCCTCACGAGGTCGCTCAGCGCAGCTCGTCCAGTCCCTGCGTCACCCACGCCCGCAGGTCCTCCGAGCCCGCGAACGGCGCCGCGTCGGCATCCGCGCGCGCGAGCACCTCCTCCGCCCCCGCCCCGGCGCGCAGCCCGGAGTAGAGATAGACGAGCGCCGAGGCGCGCGGGCCGCTGCGGCAGGTCACGAGCGTCGGCCGCGGCAGCGCGTCGAGGGCCGCGACCTGCTCGCGCGCGAGGTCCATGTCGGGCACGACCGGCGGGTCGGAGACCACGTTCGCCGACGCGGGCACGGCCGCCTGCACCTGCTCGTATGACATGCCGCCGTCCATCGCCGCGAACTCCTCGCCGCAGAGGT
>DASTWP010000119.1:0-11120 GCA_035765835.1 Solirubrobacteraceae bacterium | reverse complement strand
CCGAGCGGCCGTTGGTCGCGCTGATCGACGACGTCCACTGGGCCGAGCCGGCGCTGCTCGAGCTGCTGCGCGAGATCGCCGGGCGCGCCCGCGCACCGATCCTGGTGCTGTGCACGGCGCGCCCGGAGCTGCTCGAGGCCGACCCGCAGTGGCCGGTCGCCGCCCGCCTCGAGCCGCTCGGATCGGCCGATGCGCAGGCGCTGGTCGAGGCGCTCGCCGACGTGCCGGAGGCGGTGCGCACGCGCGTCGTTGCGGCCTCCGGCGGCAACCCGCTCTTCCTCGGCGAGCTGCTCGCGCTGCTGCGCGAGCGCCCCGACGAGGAGACGCTGCCGCCGACGCTGAGCGCCCTGCTCGCCGCCCGCCTCGACCTCCTTCCCGAGCCGGAGCGGGCGACTGCCGAGCGCGCGGCGATCGAGGGCGAGGTCTTTCACCGTGGCGGCGTCCTCGAGCTCACGCCCGAGCACGCGCGCCCGCACGTCGCCGCGAGCCTCGCAGGGCTCGCGGGCAAGGAGCTGATCCGCCCGGCGCCCGCGAGCTTCGCCGGCGAGGCCGCGTTCCGCTTCAAGCACGTGCTCGTGCGCGACGCCGCGTACGCCGGCACCGCGAAGAAGCTCCGCGCCGAGCTGCACGAGCGCTTCGCCGGGTGGCTCGAGCGGGCGGTCGGCGACCGCGCCGCCGAGTACGAGGAGATCATCGGCTACCACCTCGAACGGTCGTACCGGTTCTGGTGCGAGCTGGGACCGGTCGATGCACAGGCGACGGCGCTCGCCCAGCGGGCCGCCGAGCGTCTGGCCTCCGCCGGCCGGCGAGCACTCGCGCGCGGAGACGGGCGCGTTGCGGCGGGCCTGCTGACGCGGGCGACCTCGCTGCTGCCGGAAGAAGAGCCCGTGCGCATCGAGCTCCTGACCGTGCTCGCCGAGGCGCTCTTCGACGTGGGGGAGCTCGAGCGCATGCGCGCGGTGCTCGCGGAGGCGGCCGCGGGCGCCGACCGGTCGGGCGACATCCGTTCGCAAGGGCATGTCGCGCTCGTGGCGCTGCTGGCGCGGATCTTCACCGACGCGGCGACGCCGCTCGGCGAGGTGGACGCGGAGGCACGTCGTCTCATCGCCCTCTTCGACGGGCTCGGCGACGATCTCGGCCTCGCGCGGGCGTGGCGCCTGGCGTCGTGGATGCCCTTCATGGAGGCGCGCGCCGACGCCTGCGAGCGCGCGCTCGAACGGGCGGCCGAGCATGCGCGGCGCGCAGGTGCCGAGCGCGAGGAACTGCAGAGCCTCGACGGGCTCGCCGAGCATGCCTTCTACGGACGCACCCCGATCGCCGAAGGCATCCGCCGCTGCGACAGGATCCTGGAGCGAGTGAGCGCGAGCCGCATGGCGGAGGCAGCCGTCCTGCGCGATCGCGCGACGCTCGAAGCCGCGCTCGGCCAGATCCAGGCTGCACGCACCTCGATCGGATCAGCGCACGCGACCTTGGAGGAGCTCGGCCTGAAGCGCGAGCTGGGGTGGACGCTGCTCTTCTGGGGCTACTTCGTCGAGCTCACGGCCGGCGATGCACACCAGGCCGAGGTGCGCGCGCGCGAGGGCTATCGAATCGTCGGCGAGGTCGACGAAGCGCGCGGCCGGGCGGCCGCATACCTCGCCGAGGTCCTCTATCAGCGGGCCGCCTTCGACGAGGCCCGATCCCTCACCAGGATCAGCGAGGAGAACGCGGCTCCCGTCGACCGCGTGACCCAGATCGTGTGGCGCGGGACGCGGGCGAAGCTGCTGGCGAGGCGAGGCGAGCTCGCGGACGCCGAAGCGCTCGCGCGCGAGGCGCTCGCCTCCGCCGGCGAGTCCGACTGGCTGAACCTCCAGGCAGGCGCGCACCTCGAGCTCGCCGACGTGCTGCGCCAGGCCGGCCGCAGCGCCGAGGCGGACGCGCTCACGGACGAGGCGCGGGTGCTCTACGAGCGCAAGGGGAACCTCGCCGGCGCCGCCAAGGCGCGGGCGCTGCTCGGCACGGTCACCGCCGGTTGACGTGGCGAGCTGCGAGCGGACCGCGGTCGCTCGAGCGGTCTCGCGCGTCGCGCGGCGGCGGCCCTCGGCGCTCGCCATGATCGCGTCCGCGTTCGGCGCGGCCGCGCGCACGGCCGTGCACGAGCACGAGCGGCGGCCTCGAGCCGCCGCGGTGGAAGGCGCCGAACGCGTGCACGGTGATGTTTCACCGTAGCCGCCACGGGCAATCGGGGCTGGCATGCGTCGATCCAGGCCGGCGCTCGCCGCGATCGCCGGCGCGGTGGTCGCCGCGACGGCCGCGAGCGCGAGCACGAGCCACGAGGGCTGGCCGCCGATCAACGGCGAGGTCAAGATCCACCGCAACGACCAGAGCGGCGTCCTGCGTGGCATGCGCCATCGCCACAACGAGCTGCTCGGCGGCAACGGGAACGACACGATCGTCGCGAGCCGCGTCGGCGACGTGATGTGGGGCGACTACAAGCCCTCCGGTCAGCCGACGACCCAGGTCGACCGCTTCTACGGCGGCCCCGGCAAGGACTTCATCTACGCCAGCCACGGCTGGAACACGATCATCACCGGCGGCGGCCCCGACGTCGTGCACGCGCACTTCGGCCGCGGCGTGATCCGCTGCAGCTCGGCGACGGCGACCGTCTACCTCAGTCACCGCAGCCGCGGCCACTACCACCTCCACGGCTGCCGCCACATCAGCTACCGCACGCTCGGTCACTAGCGGCCACGTGTCCATCGGGGCGGCGCCCGTTCGTCTCAGCAGCGACCATCCCGGACAGGAGGACGCGAAGATGAAGTACGCGATGCTGATCCACCAGGGCGACGCCCCGACGCCGAACGACCCCGAGGCCTGGGGCCGGCTCAGCGAGGAGGAGCAGAAGCAGGTCTACGCCGACTACATGGCGATCAACCAGAACCCCGCGGTCACGCCGGGCCTGCAGATGCAGCCGCCGGAGACCGCGACGACCGTGCGCGTGCAGGACGGCCGCACGCTGACGACCGACGGGCCGTTCGTGGCCGTCAAGGAGGCGCTCGGCGGCTGGTTCGTGCTCGAGGCCGACGACCTCGACGCGGCGATCGCGATCGCGGCGAGCGTTCCCGCCGCGCGGCTCGGCGGCGGGGTCGAGGTCCGACCGCTGGTGGAGCGCTGAGCGTCCTCGAACAGGCCTTCCGCGAGGAGTGGGGGCGCGTCCTTGCGACCCTCATCGGCCTCCTCGGCGACTTCGAGCTCGCCGAGGAGGCCGCGCAGGACGCCTTCGCGATCGCGGCGGCGCGCTGGCCGCGCGAGGGCGCGCCCGCCAACCCGCGGGCGTGGCTGGTGACGACCGCGCGCAACCGTGCGATCGACCGCATCCGCCGCGACCGCACGCTCACTGCAAAGACGCGGCTGCTACAAGCGCCCGAGGCGACGGAGGACATCGTGGAGGACACGGCGATCCCGGACGAGCGCCTGGAGCTGATCTTCACCTGCTGCCATCCGGCGCTCGCGCTCGACGCGCAGGTCGCGCTGACGCTGCGCACGCTCGGCGGGCTGACCACGGAGCAGATCGCGCGGGCGTTCCTCGTGCCGGAGCCGACCATGGCCAAGCGGCTCGTGCGCGCGAAGGCCAAGATCCGGGCCGCCAGGATCCCGTTCCGCGTGCCGCCCCCCGACCTGCTGGCCGAGCGGCTGGTGGCCGTGCTGGCGGTCGTCTACCTGATCTTCAACGAGGGCTACGGCGGGCGCGCCGAGCTCGCGCGCGAGGCGATCAGGCTCGGCGCCGCGCTGGCGGAGCTGATGCCGCAGGAGGCCGAGACGCAGGCGCTGCTCGCGCTGATGCTGCTCAACGACGCGCGCCGCGAGGCGCGCTTCGCCGGCGGCGAGATGGTGGTGCTCGCCGAGCAGGACCGCGCGCTGTGGAACGCGCAGCAGATCGCCGCGGGCCGCGCCGCGCTGGAGCGCGTCCTCGCGCTCCGCGGCCGCGGGCCCTACGCGCTGCAGGCGCGTCTGGCGCTGCTGCACGGCGACCCGGAGCCGGACTGGTCGCAGATCGCCGCGCTCTACGGCGAGCTCGCCGCCCTCACGGGCTCGCCGGTCGCCGAGCTCAACCGGGCCTACGCGGTCGCCGAGGCCGGGGACACCGCTGCGGCGCTCGCGCTCGCCGACCGGCTGGACCTCGACGGCTACCACTACCTGCACGCCACGCGCGGCGAGCTGCTGCGCCGCCTCGGCCGCGACGAGGAGGCGCGCACCGCGTACGCGCGCGCGCTCGAGCTGGCGCACGCCGAGCCCGAGCGCCGTCTGCTCGAGCGCCGCCTCGCCGAGCTCGACCGCTGAGCCCCCGGTCGTCAGGCCGCGCGCCGGCGCTCCGGCGGCCCCGCCACCGGGCAGGAGTAGTCGGCGCGCGCCTGCTCGCGGGGGTCTTCCGCGCCCAGCACGTCGTTCGAGATCGTCAGCCACGCGAGCAGCCCGCCGGCCGCCGCGAGCCCGGCGCAGACGAGCATCCCGACGTGGAAGCCGTGGGTCATCGCCGCGGGGTCGTAGAAGCGGTGCCCCGTGATGCCGCCGGCCAGCGGCAGCACGGCGACCGCGAGCAGGCTCGCGACGCGGGCGACCGCGTTGTTGATCCCGGACGCGAGGCCCGCCCGCCGCGCGTCCGCGGCGGCGAGCACGGTCGCCGTCACCGGCGCGGCGACGAGCGTCAGGCCAAGCCCGAAGACGACGACGGCCGGGAGCACGTCAGGCGCATAGCGATCGCCCGGCCCGATGCGCGCCATCAGCAGCATCCCGCCCGCCACGACGAGCGGCCCGACGGTCAGCGGGATCCGCGGCCCGATCCGCTGCGCGAGCGCGCCCGAGCGCGCCGAGAGCAACAGCATCAGCACGGTCACGGGAAGCGACGCCGCGCCGGCGGCGATCGGCGAGTAGCCGAGCGAGACCTGGAGGAACGCGACGAGCAGGAAGAAGACGCCGCCGAGCGCCGCGTAGACCACGAACGTGACGAGGTTCGCGGCGCTGAACTGGCGTGAGGCGAAGATGCCGAGCGGCAGCATCGGATTGGCGCTGCGGCGCTCGGCGGCGATGAACGCGCCGGCGGCGAGCACCGCCACGACGGCGGGCGCCAGGACCGCCGCCGTGAGCGCGCCCCCGGGCGCCTGGATCAGCGCGTACGTGCTGCCGCCCAGCACGAGCGCCGCGAGCAGCGCGCCGCGCGCGTCGAGCGGCCCGCGTGCCGTCGGGTCGCGCGTCTCGGGCACGTGGCGCGCGGCCGCCGCCACCACGAACGCGCCGAGCGGCACGTTGATCAGGAACGCCGCGCGCCACGACGCGACGTCGATCAGCCAGCCTCCGAGCAGCGGCCCGAGCGCCGTCGTCACGCCCGCAAGACCCGACCACGCGCCGATCGCCCGCGCCCGGTCCTCGGAGCGGAAGACCGCATCGATCATCGCCAGGCTGCCGGGCGTCAGGAGCGCGCCGCCCACGCCCTGCACGAAGCGCGCGCCGATCAGCATGCCGGTGCTCGGCGCCGCCGCACACAGCGCCGAGGCGATCGTGAACAGCGTCACGCCCGCGACGAACACGCGCCGGCGGCCGTAGCGGTCACCGAGCGCGCCGCCGAGCAGGATCAGCGAGGCGAGCGCGAGCAGGTACCCGTTGAGCACCCACTGCAGCGCCCCGGTGGACGCGTGCAGCCGGCGGCCGATGACCGGCAGCGCGACGTTGACGATCGTGCTGTCGAGGAACGCCATGCCCGAGCCGAGCACGGCGACGGCGAGGACCCACCGCCCGCGGGCGCTCTCGAAGGCGAGACCGTCGCTCATCTCAGCGGACAGCTTGCAGGGTCCGCCCGCTGAGCACGGACTCGGGGCGCTCGGCGGCGATGTCGGAGCCCGGACGCGCCTCCTCGTCGCGGCGCTTGATCAGCAGCCACTGCGGCTTCTCGCCGCCGCGCGTGCGCTGCAGCGCGAAGCCGCCGTGCAGCTTCTCGCCGTGTAGCACGAAGACCGCGTGCCCGCGCTCGAGCGCCTCGGGCCACGGGACACGGCCGCCCTGCTCGTACGTGCCGCGGTCCCAGACGATCACGCGCTCGCTCTCGTGGCTGTTGTACGCGAGCGAGTGGTCCTCGACCTGGACCGCCAGGCGCTTGGCGGCCGGGTCGAGCGAAGGGCCCTTGGGCACCGCCCACGAGCGCATCACGCCCTCGACCTCGAGCCGCAGGTCGTAGTGGTGCGCGGTCGCCTGGTGCTCCTGCACGACGAAGACGCCGGCGCTGATCCCGCGGATCGCGAACTGCTCGTGACCCTCGACCTTCGCCGGCTCGGTCTCGTGATCGGCGAGATCCGCGAGCAGCGCCTCGACCGCGTCGGGCGCGCCCTCGGCGTGCAGCCGGATCCCGCCGTCATGCGCGCGCACCCAGCCGAGCACGCCGAGCTCGCATGCCCGCTGCGCGATCCGCTCCGCGTCGCCGCTGCCGGCGAGCGCGCGGATCGCGCGGGCCGCCACGGGCTACCGCAGCACGCGCAGCAGCGGTGCGACGCCGAGGTTGCCGCCGCCGCAGCGGCCGGTCACGTGGTAGCTGCCGGGGCGCCGGCGGGCCGGGATGCGCGTGCGCACGGAGTACGCCCCGCTCGCGCCGACGCGCGCGAAGACCGCGGGCACGCCCGCGAACTCGTGGCGGTGCGAGAACGCCTTCGAGAGCAGCGTCACGGTGTCCCCTGCGGGGCAGCCGTGGATCACGCCGTGGACGCGCACGACCTGGCCGCGGTGCACGCTCGTGGGGCTGAGGGCGATGCGCGGCGCGGCTGCGCCCGCCGGAGCGGCGAGCGCCGCGGCGGCGGCGAGCACGACGAGAGAGCGCTTCATCGCGCCAAGATGACGCGTTGCGATGATTTCCACAAGCGCTGCAAGTCCCATCGGCATGACCGCCCTCCCGACGCTCTACGTCTGCCATGGCGACGACCACGGTCCGCGCGTGCATCCCTGCAGGCGCGTGCAAGAGGCGCTGCGCGCCAGGGGCATCGAGTACGACAAGGTGATCGCCGCGCACGGCAGCCCGATCCCGTTCCTGCGCAAGGGCTCGCGGGAGGACCTGCGCGCCGCGACCGGCTCGAGCAAGCTGCCCGCGCTGAAGCTCGCTGACGGCACGGTGATCACGCCCTCGCGCGCGATCCTGCAGTGGATCGCCGAGCAGCCGGCGCGCTAACCGGCGCCTTTGGCGAGCGCGCGCACGACCTCGGCGGCGGGCTGCGCCTGCGCGAGCGCGTGCGCCTGCCCCGCCCAGAGGTTGATCACCTCGGCGTCGCCGCGCTCGCGGCCGGCCTGGCGCAGCGGCGCGGTCAGGTGATGGACCTCGGGGTAGGCGGCGGGCGCGCGCGCCTCGTGCTCGCGCATGAAGCGGTTGACGATCCCGCGCGCGGTGCGGCCGCTGAAGGCGCGCGTGAGCGCCGTCGGGCCCGTCCGGGCGATCGCCTCGCGATGGGCCTGCGACGTCCCGGCCTCCGGGCAGAGCAGGAACGCCGTGCCGGCCTGCGCCGCGGATGCCCCGGCGGCGCGCACGGCCCTCACGCCGGCGGCCGTCGCGATGCCGCCCGCGCCGGCGAGCGGGAGGTCGGTGCGGCTCCTCACGACCTGGAGCAGCGCGAGCAGCCCGATCGGCTCCTCGTCGCCGTCGCTGAAGCCGCCGCGGTGGCCGCCGGCCTCGGCGCCCTGCGCGACCAGCACGTCCGCGCCGGCGGCCGCCGCCTGCGCGGCCTCCTCGCCGGTCGTGACCGTCACCCAGACCTCGCTGCCGGCCGCGTGCATGCGCTCGGTGTCCTCGCGCGACGGGCAGCCGAACGTGAACGAGACGACGGGCACGCGCAGCTCCTCGAGCGCGCTCAGCTTCTCGCCGTAGGCGTCGTCGTGATGACGTGGCTCGCCGAGCGCGACGCCCGCGCGCTCGGCCTCCGCCCGCAGCTCCTCGGCATACGCCGCGACCGCCGCCGCATCGCCCGGCGGCCCCGCGGGCGCGAAGACGTTGACGCCGAACGTGCGCTCCGTCCGCTCGCGCAGCCCGTGCACCTGCTCGCGCACGTCCTCGGCGCTGCGGTAGCCGGCCGCGAGGAACCCGAGCGCACCCGCCTCGCACACGGCCACCGCCAGCTCCACCGTCGACGGCCCGCCCGCCAGCGGCGCCAGCACGATCGGCACGCGCAGCTCCTTCAGGACGCTCATGCTCCGAACTTAGTCCACACGCGCCGCGCGGGCTAAGCGCGGCGGCGCGCGGCGCCGAGGATGACGGTGATGCCCGAGAGCCGCGACGAATCGTCCCTGCCTGCGCTCGCGAAGGTGACGCACCTGCCGTTGCGCGGCCGCGAGGGCGTGGCGCTCGGCGTCGAGCCGATCGCTCGCCCCACCGAGCCCGACGTGGTGAACGACGAGCTCGCGCGCCGCGCGCGGCGGCTCGCTCGCAACGAGTGGCGCTCGACGCCACCGCCGGCGGCCTGATCGCACCGGCGGCGCGGCCGCCGCGGGCTGAGCGTCAGCCGCGCTCGGTCGCGAGCAGCGCGCCGAAGCCGATCAGGACGCAGCCGGTCACGGCGTCCAGCGCGCGGCGCACGGGCCCGCGCGTGAGCCAGCCGCGAGCGCGGTGGAGCGCGGCGACGACCAGCAGCAGCCACGCGAGCGAGAGCGCCGCATGCGTGTACGCGAGCGCGGCCACCGCCGGGATCGCGGCGCCGGGCGCCAAGAACTGCGGCAGCACCGCGATGTAGAACACGAGCACCTTCGGGTTGGTGATGTTCGACAGGAACCCCTGTCGCCAGCCGCGCGCGGCGGACCCGGGTGCGTCCACCCGCCCGCCCGGCTGCGGCTGCGTCCCGGCGCGTGCGCTGCGAAGGGCCTGAACGCCGAGGTAGAGCAGGTAGCCGACGCCCGCCCAGCGGATCGCCTCGAACAGCGGCTGCGAGCGCACGATCACGGCCCCGAGGCCGACGGCCGCCGCGGTTCCCTGGACCGCGTTGCTGCAGGTGACGCCCAGGCTCGCCCACGCGCCCCGACGCCGCCCTCCGATCAGGACGTTCTTGACGACGACCGCGAAGTCCGGCCCGGGCGCCACGACGAGCAGCGCGGCGAAGGTGACGAAGGTCCAGTAGCTGCCCACCACGGCGCCCAGTATGGCCGCGCCGCGAGCCTGGCCCTACAGCGCGGCCAGCACGGCCTCGAGCTCCTCGACGACGTCGCCGGAGAGCTTGACCGCCGCGCGCGAGTCCCAGGGGGTCGGTCCTGCGGTGACGATCGCCACGGCGCCGCCGTTCGCGCGCGTGATGCCGGGCAGCTGCGCGATCGGGTGCACCTCGAGCGAGGAGCCGACGCAGAGCAGCACGTCGGCGCCGGCCGCGAGCTCGTAGGCGCGGTCGAGCGCGCCCTCCGGCAGCCACTCGCCGAACAGCACGACGTCGGGCTTCAGCGGCTCGCCGCAGTCGCAGTGCGGGACCGAGAGCGGGTCGTGCGCGAGTCGCAAGCGCGTCTCGGCCAGCGGGTACTGCGCGCCGCACGCCAGGCACGAGGAGTGCTCGATCGTCCCGTGCACCTCGACGAGCTCGGTCGTGCCGGCCTTGCGGTGCAGCATGTCGATGTTCTGCGTGATGACCGCGTCGAGCCTGCCGCGGCGCTCGAGCTCGACGAGCGCGCGGTGCGCCCCGTTGGGCTCCTTGCCCTCGAGCGTCGTGAAGCGGTCGCCGTAGAAGTGCCAGAAGCGCTCGGGGTCGGCGCGCCAGGCGTCGATATGCGCGACCTCCATCGGGTCCACGCTCTCCCACAGCCCCGATCCCGGGGAGCGGAAGTCCGGGATCCCCGACGGCACGGAGATCCCGGCGCCCGTCAGCGCCACGACGGAGCCGGCGGCGCGGATCAGCGCGGCCAGCTCGCCGGCGGCGCTCTGCGTCACTTGCCCTGCCACACCGGCTTCCGCTTGCCGAGGAAGGCGGAGATGCCCTCCTTGCCGTCCTCGCTCTGGAACACGCGCGCGAAGCCCTGCTTCTCGTCCTCGATGCCCTGGTCGAGGTCGCCGGCGCCGCTGATCTCCTTGATCGCGGCGACGGCGAGCGGCGCCTGCTCGGCGAGCTTGCGCGCCCACGCGAGCGCCGTGTCGAGCAGCTCGTGGTCGGCGACGACGCGGTTGACGAGACCGAACTCGTAGGCCTCGTCCGCCCCGATCGGGTCGCCGACGAGGTTCATCTCGAGCGCCTTGTTGGAGCCGACGAGGCGCGGCAGGCGCTGGGTCCCGCCGAAGCCGGGGATGATCCCGAGCTTGATCTCGGGCTGGCCGAAGATCGCCGAGCGCGCGGCGATCCGCACGTCGCAGGCCATCGCCAGCTCGCAGCCGCCGCCGAACGCCAGGCCGTTGACCGCGGCGATCGTCGCGACGCCCTCGCGGCCGAGCGAGCGCAGCAGCGCGTGGCCCTCGTGGATCAGCGACTCGCCGGCGGCCTCGTCCATCTGCGTGAACGCCTTGATGTCGGCGCCCGCGGAGTACAGGAACGGGTTCGAGGAGGCGATCACCATCGCCCGCACGCCGCTGTCCTTGACCTTCGAGAAGACCGCGCCGAGGTCCTTGATCACCGACGGCGCGATCGAGTTCATCTGGCCGTTCGCGAGCCAGGCGATCGCGACGTCGCCGCGCGTCTCGAGCTTGACGACCTCGCCGGGCTGCTCGTGGTCGGGCTGCGGGTAGGCGTAGAAGCCCTGGCCGCTCTTCTGGCCGAGCCGCCCCTGCGCGACGAGCCGGCGCAGGACCGTCGGCGGCGTGAAGTTCTCGCCGTGCTTCTCCTGCGCCTTCTCGAGGCGCTCGAGGATCGTGTCGAGGCCCTCGACGTCGGCCTTCATGAACGGCGGCAGCAGGCCGCGGCGCGGGTCCAGGCCCGCGCCGGCCATCATCCCGAAGTCGATGTCGCGGTGGGTGGCGACGCCCTCCTCGAGCACGAGGCAGGCCTCCACGAACGTCTTCAGCGTCAGCAGCTCGACGAGCTCCTCGACGTCCGGCTCCGCATCGCCCGCGAGGTTCGGGTTGCCGGAGGCGTCGTAGAAGCCGTCGCCGCCGGTCTTCGCGCCGAGCTTGCCGTCCGCGACCAGCTTCTGCATCCCCTTCGGCACGTAGA
>DASTWP010000118.1:0-7610 GCA_035765835.1 Solirubrobacteraceae bacterium | reverse complement strand
CGCGCTGGACGACGACGTGCGCGCGGGTCTGGAGGCCGCGATCGCCAACGTGCGCGCCGTCGCCGACGCGGGGCTGGGGGAGGACGTCGCGGTGACGCTGCCGCAGGGGCACACGGTGCGGCTGCGCGAGGTGCCGGTGCGCCGCGCCGCGATCTACGTGCCCGGCGGGCGCGCGCCGTATCCGAGCACGGTCGTCATGGGCGTCGTGACCGCGCGGGCCGCGGGCGTCGACGAGGTCGTCGTCTGCGCGCCCGGCGCGCACCCGGTGATCCTGGCCGCGGCGGCGCTCTGCGGCGCCGACCGCGTCTACCGCATGGGCGGCGCGCACGCGGTCGCCGCGCTCGCGTACGGCACCGAGCGCGTGCCGCGCGTGGACGTGATCGCCGGGCCGGGGAGCCTCTACGTGCAGGAGGCCAAGCGGCTCGTCTCCGGCGACGTCGGCATCGACGGCTTCGCGGGCCCGAGCGACCTGCTGGTGCTCGCGAGCACGGGCGCCGCCCCGCGCCTGCTCTCCGCGGACCTCGCCGCGCAGGCCGAGCACGGCGACGGCACGCTCGTCTGCGCGCTCAGCGACGACGCCGCGCTGCTCGACGCGCTGCGCTTCGCGCCCGGCGACGCCGCGGTCGCGTGGGTCCAGGCGCCGGACCTCGAATGGGCGCTGGGCTTCGCAGAGGCGTTCGCCCCCGAGCACCTCCAGCTCGCCGGCGCTGGCGCCGAGGCGCTGGCGCCGCGGATCCGCTCGGCGGGCTGCGTGTTCGTCGGCGAGCAGAGCGGCACCGCGTTCGGCGACTACGTCGCGGGCTCGAACCACACCCTGCCGACCGACGGCGCCGCGCGCTTCTCCTCGGGCCTGAACGTGCGCCACTTCCGCCGCCGCATGAGCGAGGTCCGTGTGGGCGGGGCCGCCGCGGAGCTCGCGCGCGCGGGGGTCCCGGTCGCCCGTGCGGAGGGATTCGAGCGCCATGCAGTCTCGATGGAGGTTCGGGAGAATCCCGCGCCATGACCCGCATGGCCGACATCGCCCGCGCCACGGGCGAGACCGACGTCAAGCTCTCGCTGGCGCTCGACGGCGCCGGCGCCGGGACGCGGCGGACGGGCGTGGGCTTCTTCGACCACATGCTCGACCTGCTCGCGCGGCACGGGCGGCTGGACCTCGACGTCGCAGTCACGGGCGACCTCGGCACCGGCGCGCACCATACGGTCGAGGACACGGGGATCGTGCTCGGCCAGGCGCTCGACCAGGCGCTCGCCGACCGCGCGGGCATCACGCGCTACGGGCACGCGGTCGTGCCGATGGACGAGGCGCGCGCCGCGTGCGCGATCGACGTCTCGGGCCGCCCGTACTGCCGCTTCGAGGCGGCGCTGCCACCCGGCGCCACCGGCGGCTTCGAGCACGAGCTCACCGAGGAGTTCTTCCGCGCCGTGGCGGGCAGCGCGAAGCTGACGCTGCACCTCGAGGTCCAGGCCGGCAGCAACGCGCACCACATGATCGAGGCCTGCTTCAAGGCGTTCGCGCGGGCGCTGCGCGCCGCGGTGGCGATCGACCCCACGGAGGCCGGCGTGCCCTCGACGAAGGGGACGCTGTCGGGGTGATCGCGCTCGTCGACTACGGCATGGGCAACCGCCGCAGCGTCGAGAAGGCGCTCGAGCGCGTCGGCGCCGAGCCGCTGCTCACCGACGACCACGAGCGGATCGCGCTCGCCGACGGCGTCGTCGTGCCCGGCGTGGGGGCGTTCCCCGAGGGCATGCGGCGCCTGCGCGAGAGCGGCCTCGACGAGGTGCTGCGCGAGCGCGCCGCGGCAGGCAGGCCGCTGCTCGGCATCTGCCTCGGCATGCAGCTGCTGTTCGATTCCTCCGACGAGCACGACGGCGCGAGCGGCCTCGGGCTGGTGCCGGGCGGCGTCGAGGCGCTGCGCGCACCGGGCCTGAAGCTGCCGCACATCGGCTGGAACCGCGTGGCCTGGGAGCGATCCTCGCCGCTGACCGAGGGGCTCGGCGAGGCCGCGGCCTTCTACCACGTGCACTCGTTCGCCGCGCGGCCCGCGGACGGCGAGGACGTGCTCGGGCGCGGCGAGTACGGCGCGCCGTTCGTCAGCGCAATCGCGCGCGGCGAGGTCTACGGCGTCCAGTTCCACCCGGAGAAGTCCTCTGCGGCAGGGCTGCGCCTGCTCGCGAACTTCACGGCGATCTGCGCGCGGACGCCGGCGTGATCCTCTACCCGGCGATCGACATCTCCGAGGGACAGGCGGTGCGCCTCGTCAAGGGGGACTTCGCGGAGAAGACCGTGTACCGCGACTCGCCGCTCGAGGCCGCGCGCGCCTGGGTCCAGGCAGGCGCCCGCTTCCTGCACATCGTCGACCTCGACGGCGCGCGCAGCGGCAGCCCGCGGTCGCTGCACCATCTCGAGGAGATCACGAGCGCGCTGAGCGTGCCGGTGCAGTACGGGGGCGGGCTGCGCTCGCTGCCCGCGGTGCGCGACGCGCTGCGCGCGGGCGCCGAGCGCGTGATCCTCGGCACCGCCGCGTACACCGACGTCGACTTCCTCGACGACGTGCTGGGCGCGTACCGCGAGCGCGTGATCGTGAGCGTCGACACGCGCGGCGGCCACGTCTCGACCTCGGGCTGGCAGGAGACGACGCAGATGCCCGCCGACTCGGTGATCGAGCGCCTGCAGAACCGCGGCGTGCGCTCGTTCGTCTACACGAACGTCGACCGCGACGGGATGCTCCAGGGCCCGGACCTCGACGAGGTGCGCCACATCGCCTCGGTCGTGCGCGGGCGCTTCCTGTACTCGGGGGGCATCGGGCGTCTCGAGGACCTGCGCGAGCTCGCCGCGCTGCGGCAGGTGAACCTCGGCGGCGTGATCGTGGGCAAGGCGCTCTACGAGGGGCGCTTCACGATCGAAGAGGCGCAGCGGGCGCTCGAGCAGTAGGGCGCGGGCGCGGTGCATCTGAAGCGCGTCATCCCGTGCCTCGACGTCGACGCCGGGCGCGTCGTCAAGGGCACGAACTTCGTCGGCCTGCGCGACGCCGGCGACCCGGTCGAGCTCGCGGAGCGCTACGACGCCGAGGGCGCCGACGAGCTCGTCTTCCTCGACATCACGGCGACGCACGAGCGGCGCGAGACGATCGTCGAGCTCGCCCGGCGCACGGCGGACAACGTCTTCATCCCGTTCACGATCGGCGGCGGCATCCGCTCCGTGCGGGACGCGCAGGCGGTGCTCGACGCCGGGGCCGACAAGGTCAGCGTCAACTCGGCGGCGGTGCACGCGCCGGAGCTGATCGACGAGCTCGCGGCGGTCTTCGGCTCGCAGTGCGTGGTCCTGGCGATCGACGCGAAGGCGCGCGCGGACGGCGAGGGCTGGGAGGTGTTCGTCGCCGGCGGCCGCACCGCCACCGGCCGCGACGCCGTGCACTGGGCGCGCGAGGGCGTGGAGCGCGGGGCCGGCGAGGTGCTGCTCACGAGCATGGACCGCGACGGCACCGAGGACGGCTACGACCTCGCCCTCACGGGCGCGGTGGCGCAGGCCGTCGGCGTTCCGGTGATCGCCTCCGGCGGAGCGGGCACGCTCGAGCACCTCGCGCAGGCGCTCCAGGCGGGCGCCGACGCCGCGCTCGCGGCCTCGATCTTCCACTACGGCACGTTCACCATCGCGCAGGCGAAGGAGCACCTGCGCGGCGCCGGCATCGCCGTGCGCGCCTAGCACCGGGCACGTGCGCCGCGGGAACGCCGCGCCTAGCGGTGGCGGCGCCGGTGGTGCGCGTGCTTGCGGCGCGCGGCGCGCCTGTGGCCGCGGCGCACGGACGACTTGGCCGCCTTCTCCGAGCGGCCGGTGCTGAACGCATAGAGGTTCGTGTAGCCGTTGAGGAAGATGAAGCGCCCATCGGTGACGACCGGGTTGAAGGCGCCCTTGTGGACCGTCCAGATCGTCTTGCCGGTCCCGGCGCCGAGGGCGCCCGTGTAGTGGTTGAGAGTCGAGTAGAAGACGAGGTCGCCGAGGACCTGGACGCCGCCGGAGATCTGGCCCTGCACGCCGCGGCTCCAGCGGATCCGCCCGCTGCGGGCGTCGATCGCGTACATCGTGCCGTCGTAGGAGCCGACGTAGACGGTCGGCGGCGTGCCGCCGACCTGGCCGACGGCGGCCGACGAGTAGACGTAGTTGCCCGTGTGCGTGCGCCAGGCAAGGGCGCCGTCGAGCGTCGCGTAGGAGTAGACGTTGCCGTCGGTGTTGCCGAGGTAGACGCGCCCGTAGGCGACGGCCGGCGTCGCGTAGAAGTTGCCCGAGCTGAAGCCGAACGCGCCGCCGCTGGTGCCGCGGCGCCAGATCAGGCTGCCGTTCGACTCGCGGATCGCCTGCACGTGGCCGCTGTAGTCGCCGAAGAAGAGCCGGCCGTGGCCGTCGAGCGCGAGGCCGGCCTTGACCGCTCCGCCCGCGTGGTAGCGCCAGCGCACGAAGCCGTCGCGGGCGCGGAGGGCGTAGACGGTGCCGTTCTCGGAGCCGAAGAACACGGTGCCCTTGTCGACGAGCGGCGAGGACTCGCTGCGGCTCGGCAGCGGCATCGACCACTTCGTGTGCCCGTCCTTCGCGCTGACCGCCACGATCCGCCCCGCGTTGACTCCCGGCGCGCGCTGGAGCGTCGTGACGTAGAGCGTGCCGTGCGCGTAGGCGGGCGAGGAGGCCGCGAGATTGCCGAGATGGCGCTTCCAGCGCACGCGGCCGGTGCGGCGGCTGAGCGCGTAGAGCGCCGCGTTGTTCTTCAGCAGGAACAGCGAGCGGCCGCCGAGGACCGGGGTGAACTCGATCAGCTGCCTGCCGCGCAGCACCCAGCGGACCTTGAACGGCGGCCGGAACGGCGGCGCCACCGCGAAGACGTGGGTGCGGGCCTTGTCGTAGCCGTAGAACGGCCACGTGAAGTCCGCGGTCTGCCGCTTGGGCTTGGGGGGCGGGGGAGCGGGGGCGGCCTGGAACGGGACGCGCGGGTTGGACACGTTCCCCTGCTCGCGGGTGAGCAGGAAGATCACGGCCGCCACGATCAGAAGCAGGACGGCCGCGCCGACGCCCACGCCCCATCGCAGCCGGCGGCTGCTGCGCAGGCGCGAGAACATGTGCCCACATGGTTGCAAGCCAGGTGGTCGACGCGCTCCGAGCGCTGCCGTGCGGGCAGCGGCTGCTCGACGCCGCCGCGGGCCGCGAAGGCGCCTGGCTGGTCGGCGGCGCCGCACGCGATCTGCTGCTGGGGCGCCCGCCGCGGGAGCTCGACGTCGCCGTCGAGGGCCCGGTCGACGAGCTCGCGCAGGCCCTCGGGGGCGCCCACCGCGCCCACGACCGCTTCGGCACCGCGACCGTGCGCGACCGTGGCTGTGCGTTCGACCTCGCCGCGACGCGGACGGAGACCTACGCCCATCCGGGCGCGCTGCCGGACGTGCGCCCCGCGGACATCGACGAGGACCTGGCGCGCCGCGACGTGACCGTGAACGCGATCGCGGTGCGGCTGCCGGACGGCGAGCTGCGCGCCGCCGCGCACGCGCTCGAGGACCTCGAGGCGGGCGTGCTGCGCGTGCTGCACGACCGCTCCCTCGAGGACGATCCGACGCGCCTCTGGCGCCTCGCGCGCTACGCCGCGCGGCTCGGCTTCACGGTGGAGCAGCACACGGCGGCGCTCGCCGCCGCGGCCGATCCCTCGACGGTCAGCGGCGAGCGGATCGGCGCGGAGGTGCGCCTGGCGCTCGCCGAGCCCGATCCGTGCGCCGCCTTCGAGCAGGCCGCCGCGCTCAACGGCGCGCTCCTGCCGGAGGGCTTCGCGCCGCGCCCGCCGGGGGTCGCGGGCGCGCTGGCGCTGCTGCCGCCCGACGGCCGGCGCGACCTCGTGATCCTCGCGGCGTGCTGCGCGGGCATGGACGCGCGGGCGCTGCTCGCATGGCTCGACCGCCTCGCGTTCCCGGCGCGCGACCGCGAGATCGTGGCCGCCGCGTCGCGCGAGAGCACGCTGGCACCGCTGCGGCGCGCGCGCACCGCCGCCGAGATCGCGCGCGCCGCGCGCGGCGCCCCCGTGGAGGGCGTCGCGCTCGCCGGCGGCGAGAACGCCCGGCGCTGGATCGACGACCTGCGGCACGTGCGCCTGGAGATCGACGGCGACGACCTGCTCGCGGCGGGCGTTCCCGAGGGCCCGGAGGTCGGCGAGCGCCTGCGCCGCGCGCTCGAGCGCAAGCTCGACGGCGAGCTCGACGGCCGCGACGCCGAGCTCGCGGCCGCCCTCGAATGAAGATGGTCATCTAGTGTCCGCGCCATGAACGCGAACGCGCTGCGGTGGGACGGCGCGCCCGGTCACTACGAGGTCCACTACCTGTCGGCGACCGATCGCGGGTCGGGCACCGGCCTCTGGATCCGCTACACGATGCTCGCGCCGCTGCAGGGCGAGGCCACGTGTGCGCTCTGGTTCATGGCGATGGGCGCGGGCGGCGAGCGGTTCGCGCGCAAGCTGACGCTGCCGATCGCCGAGCTGACCGCGGAGCCCGAGCCGTTCCACCTGCGCATCGGCGACAGCGAGCTGACAGATCGCGGGATGGCGGGCGGCTTCGAGGACGTGCGCTGGGAGCTGCGGTGGGAGCCGCGGCTGCCGGCCGCCGAGCACGTGCACACGCTGCTGCGCCGCGCGAAGATCGCCAAGACGGTCCTGACGCTCCCGCACCCGGCGCTCGCGGTCGAGGGCACGCTGTCGTTCGGCGGCCGCGCGATCGAGCTCTCGGGCGCGCACGGGGGCCAGGCCCACCTCTGGGGCTCCAAGCACGCGAGCCGCTGGGCGTGGCTGCACTGCGACGACCTCGAGTCGCTCGAGGGCGAGCCGCAGGCGGACAGCTTCGTCGACGGCGTCTCGGTGTTCGTGCCTCGCTTCGGGCGCGAGATCGGCCCGAGCACGCCGGTCGTGGCGCGCCTGCTCGGCGAGGACTTCCGTGCGACCTCGCCGCTGCGCGTCACGCGCAACCCGAGCCGCTTCGCGCTGACGACCTGGCGCTTCGAGGCCCTCGACGGCACGCGCAAGGTGGTCGGGGAGGTCGACGCGCCGCGCGACTCGCTGGTCGGCGTCACGTACACCGACCCCGACGGCGAGAAGGCCTGGTGCTACAACAGCGAGGTGGCCTCGCTGCGGCTGTTCGTGTGGGACCGCACGGCGCGCGGGCGCTTCGGCTGGACGCTGCGCGACACGCTCGTCGGTCCCGGCCGCGCGCATTTCGAGTACGCGCAGCGCGAGCCGGTCGCCGACGTGCCCGTGCTGGTCGCGTGAGCGGCTTCGAGACCGCGGGCGAGCACCTGGCGATCGCGCTGCCCGGCGGGCGCGCGCTGTTCACGACGCGTCGCGGCGGCGTCAGCGAGGGGCCGTATGCGAGCCTCAATCTCGGGTCCTGGACCGACGACGAGCCAGGCCGCGTCGAGGAGAACCGCCGCCGCGCGGCCGCGATCGCCGGCGGCGCGCGGCTCGCGCAGGGCCACCATGTGCACGGCACGCGCGTGGACACGGTGCGCGCTCCGCCGGCGCAGCCCTCTGACGCCGACGGGCAGGCTACCGCCGCTCGCGACCTGGCGCCGATCGTCCTCGTCGCCGACTGCCTCC
>DASTWP010000117.1:0-4676 GCA_035765835.1 Solirubrobacteraceae bacterium | reverse complement strand
GAGCGCGCGTCGTACACGCGCAGCCCGCCGGCGAGCTCCTCGTGGTCGAGCTTCGCCAGGCGCCGCTCCCACGTCTCGCGCGCTATGCCGGCGCCTCCGTGCGCTCGCGCAGCCACTCGACCGCGTCGCCGAGCGGCATCGTGCCGACGTCGCCCTCGCCGTGGCGGCGCACCGCGACGCTCGCGCTCTCCGCCTCGCGATCGCCGATCACGAGCATGAACGGGATCTTCTGGAGCTCAGCGTCGCGGATCTTCCTGCCGACCGACTCCGTGCGTTCGTCGAGGTCCGCGCGCACGCCCGCCGCGCGCAGCGTCTGCACCGCCTCGGCGGCGGCCTCGTTGTGGCGGTCGGCGATCGGCAGCGCGATCGCCTGGACGGGCGTGAGCCACTCGGGCAGCTCGCCGCCGGTGTGCTCGAGCAGGATCCCGATGAAGCGCTCGAAGGAGCCGAAGAGCGCGCGGTGGATCATCACCGTGCGGTGCTCGGCGTTGTCCTCGCCGGTGTAGGTGAGGCCGAAGCGCTCGGGCAGGTTGTAGTCGAGCTGCACCGTGCCGAGCTGCCACGAGCGCCCGAGCGAGTCGGTCATGTGCAGGTCGATCTTCGGGGCGTAGAAGGCGCCCTCCCCCTCGGCGATGCGGTACTCGTGGCCGCCGGCCTTCAGCGCCTCCGCGAGCATCCCCTCGGTCCTGTCCCAGAACTCGTCGCTGCCGAGGCGGTTGTCCGGGCGCGTGGAGAGCTCGAGGTGCAGCTCGAGATCGAAGAGGCCGTAGATGTCGAAGGCGAACGCGAGGCACGCGGCGACCTCGTCGGGGACCTGGTCCTCGCGGCAGAAGATGTGCGCGTCGTCCTGCACGAAGTGGCGCACGCGCAGCAGGCCGTGCAGCGTGCCGCTCGGCTCGCGGCGGTGCAGCAGGCCGGGCTCGGCGCAGCGGAACGGCAGGTCGCGATAGCTCCAGCGCTGCATCGAGTACAGGTGGCAGTGGCCGGGGCAGTTCATCGGCTTGAGGCCGAACTCCCGGTCCTCGTACTCCGAGACGAAGATGTTCTCCTTGTACTTGCCCCAGTGCCCGGAGGTCTCGAAGAGCTGCGACGCGTAGATCTGCGGCGTCTTGACCTCGACGTAGCCGCGCTGCGCCTGCATGCGCCGGTTGAGCGCGACGAGCTCGTTGAAGAGGGTCGTCCCCTTCGGCAGCCAGAAGGCGGCGCCGGGCGAGAGCTCGGAGAAGGTGAAGAGGCCGAGCTGCGGGCCAAGGCGGCGGTGGTCGCGCGCCCGGGCCTGCTCGAGGCGCTCGAGGTGCTCGTCGAGGTCCTTCTGCTTGAAGAACGCCGTGCCGTAGATCCGCGTGAGCATCTGGCGGCCGGCGTCGCCGCGCCAGTAGGCGCCCGCGACCGACTGGAGCTTGAACGCGCCGATGCGCTTCGTGCTCGGGGCGTGCGGGCCGCGGCAGAGGTCCGTGAACGGCCCGTTCGTGTAGAGGCTGACGGTCTCGACGTTCTGGCTGGCGACGAGGTCCTCGATCAGCTCGACCTTGTAGTCCTGGCCCTCGCCGCGGAAGCGCTCGAGCGCCTGATCGACCGTGACGTCCTCGCGCACGAACGGCTCGTCGGCCTTGACGTGCTCGGCCATCTTCGCCTCGATCGCGGGGAAGTCCGCGTCGGAGATCGCGACGCCCTCGGGGAAGTCGAAGTCGTAGTAGAAGCCGTTCTCGATCGGCGGCCCGATCGAGATCTTCACGCCCGGATAGAGCTCCATCACCGCGGCGGCGAGCACGTGCGCGGTGTCGTGGCGGATGAGGTCGAGCGCGTCCTGCCCGCTGCGGTCGGTGACGATCTCGATCGGCTCCGCGTCGGCGAGCGGGCGCGCGAGGTCGAGCACGGCGCCGTTCTGGCGGTAGGCGAGCGCGGCCTTCGCGAGGCCAGGGCCGATCGCCGCGGCGGCATCCGCGCCGGTGGCGCCGTCGGGCAGGTCGAGGACGTTGCCGTCTGGGAGCGGGACCCTCATCGGACATCCGATGGTATGCGAGGGCGCGGGTACCTTGGTCGCGGGATGCGCCGCCTCGCCCTGCTGCCGCTGACGCTGCTCGCGCTCGCCGCCCCGGCCGCCGCCGGCGGGCCTGCGCCGCCGCGCGTGGGCGGCTGCCAGGTGTTCCCGCGCTCGAACGCTTGGAACGAGGACGTCTCGAGGCTGCCGATCAGCCCGCGCTCGGCGCAGTACGTCGCGGCGATCGACTCCGGCTCGAGCCACTTCCTGCACGCGGACTTCGGCGGCGGCGCCTACGGGATCCCGTTCGTGGTCGTGCCGCGCTCGCAGCGGCGCGTGCCGATCCGCTTCGACGCCTACGGCGAGGAGTCCGACCCCGGCCCGTACCCGATCCCGCTCGGCGCGCCGGTCGAGGGCGGTTCCGACCGCCACGCGATCGCGCTCCAGCGCGGCACCTGCCGCTTGTACGAGCTCTACGACGCGCGCCGCTCCGGCCGCGGCTGGGTCGCCGGCTCCGGGGCCGTCTGGAACCTGCGCTCCAACCGCCTGCGCCCGCGCGGGTGGACCTCGGCCGACGCCGCCGGCCTGCCGATCCTGCCGGGCCTCGTGCGCTACTCCGAGGTCCGCAGCGGCGCCATCCACCATGCGATCCGCTTCACGGTGGCGCGCTCGCAGCGCGGCTACGTGCTGCCGGCGACGCACTTCGCGTCGTCCTCGACGGACCCCTCGCTGCCGCCGATGGGCCTGCGGCTTCGCTTGAAGGCCTCCTACGACATCTCGCGCTTCCACGGCGAGGCGCGCGTGATCCTCGTCGCGCTCGAGCGCTACGGGATGATCGTCGCGGACAACGGGACCTCCTGGTACCTCACCGGCGCTTCGGACCGCCGCTGGGACGACGCGGACCTCGACCAGCTCAAGCGCGTGCCGGGCAGCGCGTTCGAGGCGGTCGACACAGGCCCCGTGCACACGTCGTAGCCGCCTTCGTTCGGCTCCGTACGAACACGCGTTCGCCCGGAGCTGCTACGGTGTGCCGCTCGACCCGGTCGCGGGCGCTTCTGCGCCCAGCGTGCCGGGGGGCGCAGGCCGACCTCTCGCGGTCGGCCGTCCGGAGGAGAGCGCCCCCGCACGTGGCGGGTCGCCTTGACCCCGACTCCTGAAAGCCATGCAATTCAAAAAGCCCCTGGCCGGCGGCGTTGCGCTGGCCGCTCTCACCGCGCCCGTGAGCGTCGCGCTCGCGGGCCACTCCCCCAAGCTCGACCATGACGCCGCGCTGCGCACGCGGCTCGGCGGGCGCATCGTCGGCATCGGCCTGCGCCGCGCGGCGCACGACCACGCCGTCGGCGACTACGTGCATGCCGAGCGCGCGCTCGCGCGCCTGCGCGGCCGCCATGCGCCGCACGGCCTGCGCGCGCACGCCGCGCGCCTCTCCACCGCGCAGTTGCTGCGCCGCGAGCATCGCCTGCGCCACGAGGCGCGATCGCTGCGAGCGGCGTCCGCGTCGTCGACGAGCTCCGTCGCGGTGCCCGCCGCGCTGCAGGCGATCGCCGCCTGCGAATCCGGCGGCGACCCGCACGCGATCGGCGGCGGCGGCGCCTACCGCGGCAAGTACCAGTTCAGCTACGCGACATGGGCGGCCGTCGGCGGCACGGGCGACCCGGCCGCGGCGCCGGTCGCCGAGCAGGACCGCCGCGCGGCGATGCTCTACGCGCAGGAGGGCCCGTCGCAGTGGCCCGTCTGCGGGCGCTGACGGCGCGATAGCCTCGCGGCCGTGGATGCGGCCGCCCTGCGCGAGGCGTTCCCTGGGCTCGGCGACCGGGCCTACCTGAACGCGGGCTCGTGCGGTCCGCTGCCGCGCGCGGCGGTCCGCGCCGGCGCTGCGCTCGTCGAGGGCGCGATGCTCGAGGGCCGGGCGAAGCCGTACTTCGAGGCCACGCTCGACCTGCGCGCACGGCTGCGCGCCGCCTACGCGGCGGTGCTCGGCGCCGACGAGGCCGACGTCGCGCTGACGACGTGCACGAGCGAGGGCATGGTGCGTGTGCTCCTCGGGCTCGGGCTGGAGCGCGGCGACGAGGTCCTGACGGCGCCCGACGAGCACCCGGGCCTGCTCGGGCCCCGGCTGACGCTGCGCGACCGCGCCGGCGTCGAGATCCGCACCGCGCCGCTGGGCGACCTGCCGGACGCGGTCGGCCCGCGGACGCGCCTGGTCGCCTGCTCGCACGTGAGCTGGATCACCGGCGAGCAAGCGCCGGCGGCGCTGGCCGGTCTGCCGGACGAGGTGCCTGTGCTGCTCGACGGGGCGCAGGGCGTCGGCGCCGTGCCGGCCGACGTGGCCGCGCTCGGCTGCGCGTTCTACGGCGGCGCCGGCCAGAAGTGGCTCTGCGGCCCGGTCGGCGCGGGGATGCTCTGGGTCGCGCCCGCGTGGCGCGAACGGCTCGCGCCGGCGGGACTGACCTATCCGAACCTCGAGGAGCCCTCGCGCGGCCTCGAGGCCGCCCCATGGCCGGACGCGCGCCGCCACGACTCGCCGGCCCTGTCGGCGGAGCTGTGCGCCGCCGCGCTCGCGGCGCACGACGTGCTGGCCGAGGCCGGCTGGCAGGAGGTGCACGAGCGGGGCACCGCGCTCGCCGAGTCGCTCGCCGCGCGCCTGGCCGAGCGCGGGCTGCGCGTCGCGCCGCGCGGGCGCACGACGCTCGTC